>JAYUWZ010000102.1:0-4673 GCA_043753265.1 Verrucomicrobiaceae bacterium | reverse complement strand
ATACGGTGGGCACCTGCATTTGATCGGCCTTCTCCACAAAACTGAGGGCTCCCTTGAAATCGCGAATCTGGAAGCGTTTCATCGCCTCAATGACGAGGAGCCTGTATTCCGTGGGCAGCGCACGAAACGACTCTGCCGCGCGATCCCGCGCCTGGGCCCCGGCGTCGATATCCGGTTTGGCGGGAGCCTTCTCCAGCGTTGGAGCCTCGGCCGGCTGGGTGGCTGGTGCCGGTTCCTTTTTTACCTCCGGTTGCTGCGCAAGGAGATTGCCGGCAAGAATGGCGGCAATGACGTGGAGCAGGAAGGGTCGCATTTCGGGAGAGATTGGGCTGACGTTTCGACTATTCATCTTTCTTGCGCAAGCATCTTGCGTCGAATGCGTAATTTCACCGCCTGCCACCCAGGATGGGCTTCAGAAACGGGGCGGTGCGGCTTGTTTTGGAGCGAAGCAGTTCCTCGGGCGTGCCAAATGCCACGACCTCGCCGCCTGCGGACCCGGCCTCAGGGCCGATGTCCACGACGTAGTCGGCATCGGCGATGAGGTTGAGATGGTGCTCGATGACGATGACCGTCGCGCCGCTATCGACGAGGCGGTGGAGCACTTTCAGGAGTTCCGCGACATCGGCCATGTGCAGGCCGATGGTGGGCTCCTCCAGAAGATAGAGCGTGCTCTTGGGCTGGCGCTGGCGGCGGATGCGTTCATTGGTGTCGCGCGCGATGCCCTGGGCGAGTTCGTAAACGAGCTTGAGCCGCTGCGCCTCGCCGCCGCTGAGCGAGGGGCTGGGCTGGCCAAGACGGATGTAGCTGAGGCCGGTATCGCAAAGCAGCGCCAGGGGCCGGTGAATCTTTGGCAGCGCACGAAACAGCTCAGCGGCCTCGGCGAGCGGGAGATTCAGCACCTCCCCCACACTCTTGCCGTCGTAAAGCACTTCCAGCGTAGCGGGATTGAAGCGCATGCCATGGCAATCGGTGCATGGGTGGTAACTGGTCGGGAGAAAAGCCATCTCCATCTTGATTACCCCCTGCCCCGAGCAGGTTTCGCAACGTCCGCCCTCGGTATTGAAGGAAAACCGCGAGGCCGTGTAGCCGCGCATGCGGGCCAGCGGGAGTTGGGCAAATAGAGCGCGAATCTCGTCCCATACCCCGAGATAGGTGGCGGGGGTGGAGCGCGAGGTCTTGCCGATGGGCGACTGGTCCACCTCGCGAATGGCCTCGAGATGCTCCATGCCGGAGAGCTTGCCCCAGCCTGCTTCCTTGGAGCCTGCCTTTTTGCGAGTGCCCTTTTTCGCGGCACGCTTCAGTGCGGCCTCCACGGCGGGCTTGAGAGCGCTGCGCATGAGCGTGCTCTTGCCGCTGCCGCTGATGCCGGTGATGACGCTGAACCGGCTCACGGGGAACTTCACCGAGACGTTCTTGAGGTTGTTCACGGTCGCGCCGCTAAGGCCGATCCAATCGGCATCCTTTAAAATGCGGCGCGCGCCGCGTGTGGGGTGCTGAAGCGGCTCGCGCAGGCTGAGCCCCGTGGCGCTGCCGGGCGTTGCGCGAATCTCTTCCAGCGTGCCCATCGCGACGAGTTCGCCACCATGGACACCCGCGCCGGGGCCGAGATCGAGGATGGTGTCGGCACGGCGCATCGTTTCGTCGTCGTGCTCCACGACGACCAGTGAATTACCGCGATCGCGGAGTGCCTCCAGCGTATCGAGCAGCGCGTCATTGTCGCGGGGGTGGAGTCCAATGGTGGGCTCATCGAGCACGTAGAGCACGCCGCGCAGATTGCTGCCGAGCTGTGCCGCGAGGCGGATGCGCTGACTCTCCCCGCCGCTGAGCGTGCGTGCGCTGCGGGAGAGTGCCAGATAGCCTAGGCCCACCTGCCCCATGAAGCTGAGCCGCTGCACGATCTCGGGAACGATGTCGCGTGCGATACGCTTTTCCCCGGCGGGAAATCTGATCTTTTCCACAGCTGTGACGGCGTCCTCTACGGGAAGATTTACGAGTTCCGCAATGGGGCGTCCACCTACCTTCACGGCGCGGGCAATGGGATTCAGCCGCGAGCCTGCGCAGTCGGGGCAGGGCTGTGTTTCGCCGTCCTCCAGCCACTCGCTTTGGCGCTCCACGTCGAGCTCCTGCTCGAGCTGGGTTTCGAGGCGGGGATTCACATATTGCTTCCACACCTCACCAAAGCCACGGCATCCCGTGCACCAGCCGTGAGGCGAGTTGAAGGAGAACATGCGGGGATCGAGCTCCTCAAAAGACTGACCACACTCCGGGCATGCGCGCTCGGTGCTCATCACCGTGGAGCGGTTTTTGGAATCGAGCACGCGGATGGTGCCGCGTCCGTGTTCCAGCGCCTTTTTCACAAGCTCGGCGATGGGCTGGCGCGCATCCTCCTTGGTGTCGGCCGGGGTGCGCTCGCCGATGAGCACCTCGATGGTATGTTCGCGGAATCGCTCCAGCGCCTTGAATTCATCGACCTCCACGAGTTTGCCATCCACAAACAATGTCGAAAAACCCTGGCGCTTGGCCCACTTCGCGACATCGGTATGAAAGCCTTTGCGTGCCTTGATGATTGTGGCGAAAACCTTCACGCGGCCCTTGCGGGCGAGCGTGTCGACGAGTTTCGTCACGGCGGCGGCGGTCTGCTTTTCCACCGCGCATCCGCAATCCGGGCAATGCTGTGTGCCGAGCTTTGCGAAGAGCAGTCGCAGGAAATGATACACCTCGGTAACGGTTGCCACGGTGCTCTTTCCCCCACCCCGCGTGACGCGCTGCTCGATGGCCACGCTGGGCGGCAGGCCGGTGATGCGATCCACGTCCGGCTTTTCCAACTGCTCCACAAACTGCCGTGCGTAGGGTGACATCACATCGAGAAACCGGCGCTGGCCCTCGGCAAAGAGAAGATCGAACGCGAGCGTGCTTTTGCCCGAGCCGCTGAGCCCGGTGACGACCACGAGTTGATCGCGCGGGATCGTGAGGGTGAGGTTCTTGAGGTTGTGCTCGCGGGCGCCCTCGATGGAGATGCCGTGAGACGTGAGAGGTGAGACGTGAAACGTGGAGGGGTCTTCGGCTACCCGGGCGCTGAGTTCATGGTCGGCATTTGATGCGCTTTGGTGGCTGAGTGAGGCGCCTTGCAGCGTTGCACGGAGGAAGCGCCCGGTGTGGCTTTCCTCGACCTGGGCGACCTCCTCGGGGGTGCCTTGGGCGACGAGGCTGCCGCCTGCGGCACCGGCCTCGGGACCGAGATCGATGACGTGGTCGGCGCACTTGATGACCTCGAGGTTGTGCTCGATGACGAGGAGGGAGTTGCCCTGCGCGACAAGTCGCTCGAAGACGCGGAGAAGCTGGGCGATGTCGTCGAAGTGGAGGCCAGTGGTGGGCTCATCGAGAATGAGGAGCGTGTGAGGGTGCGCTTTCGATTGCGCGGACGCGCCCGCCGAGACGGCAGCGATGGACGGGTTGATGAGGCGCTCGACGAGCTTTAGTCGCTGGCTTTCCCCGCCGCTGAGGACGTTGAGGGGCTGGCCCAGCGCGAGGTAGCCGAGGCCGACCTCGGCGAGCACTTTCAAGGGCGGGGCAATTTTCTTGGGGCTCGTGGTTTCGAAGAACGCGACAGCCTCGGTGACGGTCATCTCCAGCACGTCGGCGACGGATTTGCCGTTGAAGAGCACTTTCAGCACGTGGGGCTGGTAGCGGCGGCCCTCGCACTCGGGGCAGCGCACGAACACATCGCTGAGAAACTGCATCTCGATGCGCTCGAATCCGCTGCCGTTACAGCGTTCGCATCGGCCTGCGCCGCCATTGAATGAGAATGCGCTGGAGCCGAGTCCCTCGCGCAGGGCGTGCGCGGTCGATGCGAAGAGATCGCGGATGTGGTCGAACACGCCGAGGTAAAGCGCGGGGGTGCTCTTTGGCGTGCGCGCGAGCGGCGATTGATCCACGAGCACGACTTGCGCGATGTCTTCCACGCCGTGCAGGGCTTTTAATGCCCCCGGAGGATTTTCGCTCGCGAGACCCTTGGTGCGGAGGAGGTTTTCGTAGAGCACGCTGTGGACGAGCGTGCTTTTGCCGCTGCCACTCACACCGGTGATGCAGGCGAAAACGCCGAGGGGGATCTCAACGTCGAGGTTGCGGAGGTTGTGCTCGGATGCGCCTTCGATTCGCAGCCATGCAGCGGGTTTGCGGCGCGTGAGTGGGATTGGGATTTCCTTCTCGCCGGTAAGGTAGGCTGCGGTGAGCGAGGTTGCCTTTGGCGGTGGCAACAATTTACCGCCGCGCCTAGCGGGTTGAGGGAGCGCGAGCAGTTCGGAAGCAGGTCCGTTGAAAATGAGTTCACCCCCCGCTTCGCCGCGCCCGGGCCCAAGCTCCACGAGATGATCGGCGGCCCTCATCACACTTTCCTCGTGCTCCACGACAATCAGGGTGTTTCCCTTGTCGCGCAGCGATTTCATGATGCGGATGAGGCGCTTTGTGTCGCGGGGGTGCAGGCCTACGCTGGGTTCGTCGAGGACAAAAAGCGTGTTGACTAGGTTTGCGCCGAGGCAGGTAGTGAGGTTCACACGCTCGGTCTCGCCGCCGCTGAGGGTGCGCGTGGGGCGATCCAGCGAGAGGTAGCCGAGGCCCACGGAGTCGAGGTAGCCCAGGCGGGAGGTGACCTCGGTGAGGAGCATCTCGGTGGT
>JAYUWZ010000101.1:0-2097 GCA_043753265.1 Verrucomicrobiaceae bacterium | reverse complement strand
CCACGGCGTCATCATAGCGCGCCTCCGCTTTATCGCCCATCACGCCTTCATACAAAAGAGCGAGTTCCTGCGGCCCGCCGGTTTGGCCGATGAGCTCGATCCATGGGCCGGAGCCATCTTTCGGGAGGCCGCGCTCCTTCAGGATTTTTGCGAGGAGCGCGCTGGTTTGGTCGGAGCGCAGGGATTGCAGGGCGAAGGCGATCATGGCGTCGCGAGAGGGAGTGGCGGCTGCGCCGTTTGCGGGAGGTGTTCCCGGCGAGGCGCCGAGAACTGCGGGCGGGGCGCCCGCGCTACCCGGAACTTTCGCATTTTGAGCGGTTGCTGATTGCTCGATCCACTCCATCACCTGCGGGGCGAGATCGTTCACGCTGAGCCACGCGGCGTAGGCGTAGTGGGCGTCAGCGGGGTCCGTGTTCAATGAAGCTTCGAGCACGAGTGCGGCGCTTTCCAGCGTGGGGATGCGGGAGAGGGCGCGCATGGCTTCCAGGCGGACGCGCGGGTGCGGATCGCGCGCGAATGGGGCAATCGTTTTGGCCAGGAACGCATCGAATTCCTTTTTCCGCGAAGGCCCGCCCTCGATCGCAAAGCTCCACCCCGAGTAGGCGCTGGCAAGACGCACCGACAGCGCACGGAGGCGTGCATCGGAGGATTTCATCATCTGGGCCCCGATTCTTGCGTCAGAAATCGACCAACCGTTGTCGTGAAGCGGCGAGCTTGGATCGGCTTTATCCGCCGCACGAATGCCTGTGGCGCCTTGGGCCGCATCAAACAGGCCGCCCCGCAAGGCATCCAACTGGTGCAGGCGGTAGGTGGTATCGCCTTTGTGTGACGCCACCACTTGTTTTATTTGGTCGAGAGCGGCCTCAAATGGAGGAGGCTCCGCCGGTTGCGGTGTTTTGTCCCCGGTGGAGAAAGGTGGATAAATGCGCCAACCGCCGGTTTTCGGTTGTTGCTGAAGGGCACGGAGCAGGGCGTCATGCAGAGAGCGCCATGCATTTTCAGACTGCCAGGCATTGTTGGAAAGAACCGCTTCGGCCAGAGCCCGAACGTCCTTCCCGACCAGCGGTTCCCACTTCAGCGGCGTACTGCCCTTCGGCGCCACGCGCCACACGCGGCCATTTACATGGTCGCGGCGCGGATCGCGGAAATCGACTTCGCCGTGGTTGATGATCGGGTTTGTCCAGTCGGCGATGTAGAGTGCTCCGTCGGGGCCGTGCTTTACGTCGATGGGACGGAATGCTGAATCCGTTGTGGTGACGGGGGCTTGCAGTTCCTTTGTCACGTAGCCGCTCAGCGCGGGTTTGCCGGGCTCGGGGGTGGAGAGATCGTTGAACTGAAAGCGCACGATGCGGTGGGCGCGGAAGTCGCAGGTGATGGCGTTGCCCTGCCACTCGGCGGGGAAGAGCGGCGACTGGATGAGCTCGAGGCCGCAATACTTCGGGTAGCTGCCGGGCGAGACGCTGGGCATGATTTTCCGCGCATGCTCATACGTGAAATACATGGCGCCGGGCACCAGCCACGACACGCCCTGGAAGCCCGCGCCATCGGTCACAAATTCCTGCCCCCACTTGTCCCATACATGGCCCCACGGGTTGCACCAGCCCTTGGCCTGCACCTCCACGCGCTCGGTGCGCGGGTCGTAGGCGCAGATGGCCGCGCTATTCACGCGCACCATGCCCCACGGGGTCTCCATGTGGCTGTGGATGTAGATGCTCTGGTTGAAATAAAGCCGTCCATCCGGCCCCCAGCGCAGGGTATGGATGGTGTGGTGCGTATCCTCCGTGCCGAAGCCGCTGAGGATGATTCGGCGTTCGTCCGCCTTGCCGTCACCGTCAGTGTCCTCCATGCGGAGGAGCTCGGTGGAGGCGCCGATGTAGGCTGCATCGAGGCCTCCCGTTTTCGATTTGGGATTCGGCTTGCTCGCAAAATCCGGCGCAACGCCGGCCGCGATAATGAGGTTGCTCGCAAAGGTCGTGGTCTTGTCCGCTTTGCCGTCGTGATCCGTGTCTTCGAGCACGACGATCTTATCCTCGGGATGGTATCCGGGCTGGATCTGCGGGTATACCGGCGAGCAGGCGAGCCAGAGGCGCCCTGCGG
>JAYUWZ010000100.1:0-9817 GCA_043753265.1 Verrucomicrobiaceae bacterium | reverse complement strand
GATGATATCGAACGTGTCCTGGAACTCCGTGAGGGTCGCGACGATGGATTTGACACCCACAAAGTCCACCGGAGGCGCACTCGTGATCAGACGAAATGTATCCGGCCCAATCTGAACGAGATCCGCATTGATGGACGAGATCCCATCGGAGGGAGCCAGCTTCAAAACCCCGTTTACGAGGGTTCCAGTGAGCACGGCAGGGGCGATGCGGGATTCGAGGAGTTCGATGGAGTGGTGGTGGCGAGACATGGTGATGTGCAGTAGGTTTTCCGGTTGCTACGCAAAATTTTCTCAGTCGATTCAAGAAAAAAGGCGGCACTTTTTCTGAGACGGCCACGCCTTCGCCAAAATAAGGGCAACTTCCCCCAATTCCTAAGTGGCGGCCCGCAGCAGGATGTTCTAGGGTCCGAATTCTTTCCGCATGTCATCTTTCAGCATCGAGCACACCGACCCCGTCAATTCGCAGATTCTCGCCGTAAGCGAGGACAAGATCCAAGGCTTCGTCCACGAGCCCTTTGAGGAAATCTCGAAGGCGTGTGGGCTGCCGCTGGATGTGGTCCTCACCCGCATCCGCGCCATGCTCGAGGGCGGGACCATCCGCCGCGTGCGGCAGACGCTGGTGGCGAGCAACCTGGCCGAGGGCGCGCTGGTGGCGTGGCAGGTGCCGGAGGAAAAGCTGAACGATGCGTTTGACTGGATGTTCAAGAACGACCCCTTCAGCGGGCACGTCGTGGTGCGCAGCACCGACCAGCAGTCGAGCGGGAGCACCTATCGCCTGTGGACCACTCTGAAAACGCCGCAGGGCAGCAACATGGACGAGCACTGCCGCGTGCTCATGCGCCACACGGGTTGCACGAAGTACAAGCTGATGCCGGCGAAGGGCATTTTTGCACTGGGCGTGGGCCATGTGCGCCGCAAGGTGATTGAGCCCGGCGACAAGGTGGAGGACCTGGCGAAGATGATCCCGGTGGGTATCGTGAAATTGACCGATCTCGAGTGGGACGTGTTGCTCGCGCTGAAACGAGAACTGACTCCCGATGAGATTCGCACGGGCCTGTGGGCCACGCGCGCCACGGAGGCGGGGGTGGATTTGGAGACTTTCCACCGCGTGGCAGAGGATCTGAACAAACGCCAGGTGATTGGGCGCTTCAGCACCTTCCTGGAGCACGTGAAGCCCTCGCAGACCGGGCAGCGCGTCACGAAGTTCAACGCGCTTTTCCACTGGCGCGTGCCTGCGGGCCGCGAGGTGGAGGCTGGTGGCGAAGTGGGACGGCACCCGATTCTCACGCACTGCTACTGGCGCGAGGGAGGCGAGGATTTTTGCAACGTAAACATCATGGCCGTGTGCCATGGCACGGAGAAAGAGCGCGTGTTTGCACACAAGGCGGCCATCGACGCCCATCTGGCCTCCATCGGCATCCCGGTGAGCTACACCAATGTATTCTGGGGCGGTCGCAGTGAGATCAAACCCAGCGAGATCTCGCCGAAGGTCCATCGGGAGTGGCTGGCGCAGTATGCCGGGGAGCCGGTGCTGGCGTAGTTTGAGTGACGTGAGAAGTGAAACGTGGAGAAGTGAGACATCGCGAGGCGGGCGCCTCGTGAAACTCGCTTGCCACGGTCCGGCGCAGTCTCTTGTGTGACGATTCCATGAAGTGTCTCTCCCTGTTGATTTTTGCCTGCGCCGTCACGGTGCAGGCCCAGACCATTATTGTCCGCCCCTATGTGCAGCCGGGGGATGGCTCCACGTTGAACGGCACGGATGTAAAGGTGATCACTTGGGTGACCGACCAGACGCCTGGCAATTTCACCGTGGAGTATAGCTGGAAGGGGGGGACGGCCAGGACAGCGGTGCCGCAACGGGTCGCGCTGGATTTTGCAAAGCCCGTCCCGAAGCCCAAGAAGGTGGAGGACTCCAAGCCTGGCACGAGCAAACCGGGCGAGACACCGAAACCCGACCCGGGCGCAAAGCCAGTAGAGCCTGCAAAACCTGCGACGCCGGGCGCAGGGGTGACTCCCGGTGAAGCAGCCCCTTTGCGGTTTGCACCGTCGCCAGCGCCTCCGGCGACTGCTGCGCCCAAGACGGATAGGAAGCCGAGTCCGCTCGATGATGCCGCGACCACGCTGGACGAACTCAAGGTGAAGGTGATCGAGACGTTTGCCACCATCAAGGAGGTGGAGCAGCATTACTTCCGCTATCGCGCGGTGCTGCCTGAGCTGCCTTTCAATTCCGAGGTCACCTATCGCGTGCGTGCGGGTAAGGTCCTCGTACGCGAGGGCGTGGTGAAAACACGGGCGACCGCGGACAGATCGATCCGCTTCATCTCGGTGGGTGACATGGCCAGCAACAAGCCCGAGCAATACGCCATCGCCTACCAGGCGAGCCTGCAAAAGCCGGATTTCCTCATCGCCCTCGGCGACATCGTGTATCCCAGCGGCCGGGCCATCCAGTACATGAATCACTTCTGGCCGTGCTACAACGACGTGGCCAAGCCCAGCCCCAAGACCGGCGCGCCTCTCGCGGCTACCATCCCCATCTACCCCGTCATCGGAAACCACGATGCCGACATGCAAAGGCTGCCGGATTATCAGGACGCCTACAGCGCCTTTTACTGGTTCAGCGTCCCCAAAAATGGACCAGGCGAAGGGCCGTGGAATGTGCCGCTGGGGAAGGACGTCCGGGTGGCCGCTGCATTCAAGGCCGCGGCGGGGAGCGAGTATCCCGCCATGAGCCACTACTCGTTCGACTACGGAGCAGCCCACTTTGTCGTGCTGGATGCGAACAGCTACTCCATCAAAGAGTATGAGAAATTCGCCGGGTGGATCGAGCGCGACCTCATGGCCACCAAACAGCCGTGGAAGTTCGTCTGCTTTCACCAGCCGTCGTTCCACACGTCGCGCGAGCACTACAGCGAGCAGCGCATGCGCCTGCTGGAGCCGATGTTTAAGCGGTGCGGGGTGGACGTTGTCTTCGCGGGCCACGTGCACAATTACCAGCGCAGCAAACCGTTTGTATTCACACCCAACCCACCGAAGCGCGACTCGCGCGGCCGGGTGAATGGCGACTTTGTGATCGATACGACCTACGACGGAGTGAAGGACACCACGCCCGAGGGCGTCATCCACATCGTCAGCGGAGGTGGCGGAGCAAAGCTCTACGGCCCGGACCTCGCCAAAACCGTGGAGTATCTCAAAAAGGAGCACGCAGGAAACTACGTGCCGATCACCGAGAAATACGTGGCCAGCAAGAACAGCTTCTCGGTCATCGACCTGTCCCCGACCGTTTTCGAGTTGCGCCAGATCACGCTGGAGGGTGTGGAGGTGGACCGGTTTCGGATTACGAAGTAAGAGAACGCCCAACGCCCAACATCCAACGCTCAACGCTCAAGGGCGCAAGCGACGTTTGAAACTCATATTGTTGGTAGTGTCAGTGCATGTGCATCGTGCCCGTTTTGAATATCGGTACGCAGTAACTCCACGATTTTCACGCCACTCTCCGACCTGCGCTTTCTATTGAATGTTGGGCGTTGGACGTTGAGCGTTGGACGTTTAAATGCGCCTTGGTCACACTCAGCGCTTGCGGATTGTGCCGCGGTTGTTTTCTCTCCCTGCCCGTAGTGGATCAAAACACTCTCATCCAGCAGCTGTTTAACGGGCTCTCGCTCGGCGCGATCTACGCACTCATTGCCCTGGGTTACACCATGGTTTTCGGGGTGCTTCGATTCATCAACTTCGCCCATGGCGATTTGCTCATGGTGGGCTCGTACACAGGCATCATGCTTGTCACCAGCCAGACCGAGGGACTGTCGCAGGAGATGAGTTCGCTCGTGGGCATGATGCCTACCTGGCAGACCTGGTTTTTAATCGTTGTCGGCTCCCTGATTGCCATTGATGTGGCGGTGTGGTTTGGCCGGGGTAAGAAAACGCAGTTCTTCATCCTTCGGCCGCCCGTCATGCTGCCGCTGGTGACCATCGGGATGATTCTTTTTCTGCCCATGCTCGGCCGCGCGTTTTTCGGCGGGGCGGAGTCGGTGCTCGGGGAGAAAGGGCACGTGGGCTGGGCGATTTACGTGATGCTTTGCTCCATGCTGGTGTGCGCCGGCTTTGGCATGAGTGTGGAGCAGATATGCTACCGCCCCTTGCGCTCGCAGCCTCGTATCACGGTGCTCATCACCGCCATCGGTGTTTCGCT
Organism: Verrucomicrobiaceae bacterium; assembly: GCA_043753265.1. Lineage (GTDB taxonomy): Bacteria > Verrucomicrobiota > Verrucomicrobiia > Chthoniobacterales > Chthoniobacteraceae > SXWH01. Next base: position 5,628 of record JAYUWZ010000100.1, on the reverse strand, counting down.
CCTGCTGGAAAGCCTGGCGCAGTTTGCCTTTGGCACACAGCCTCAATCGCTTCCGCCCATCGTGGTCGAGGAGCGGCTGAACTTCGAGCACCCCTGGCCGGTCGGCATCGGCTCGCAGACCTTTGCCACGATTACTTTCCCGGACTGGTTCATCAAGGCGGACTTCACGATTACGAACGTCCAGATGATTCAATTCGCGACCACGATTTTCCTGCTCGGCCTGCTGGCCTACATCGTGAAATGCACAAAGGTCGGCATGGCCATGCGCGCACTGGCCTACAATCCCACCGCTTGCTCGCTGATGGGTGTGAATGTGAATTTCATCATCGCATTCACCTTCGGCCTGGGCTCCGCACTCGCAGGCGCCGCAGGCGTGCTCACCAGCATGCAGCAGAGCGCCGACCCACTCATGGGCGTGATGTATGGCCTCAAGGCATTCGTCGCCGCAGTGCTTGGTGGCATCGGCAATTTGCCCGGTGCAGTCCTGGGGGGATTGCTCATCGGCGTACTCGAAACGCTCGCCGTTGCGTCGGATATGGGAACGTATCGCGATGCGGTGGCCTTCGCGGTGTTGATCGTCATCCTGCTGGTGCGCCCGGCGGGATTGCTGGGAAAAAACGTACGGGAGAAAGTCTAAATGCGCGGCTTCGCTCGATTTTTCAAATACCTCGGCCAGACGCTCGCGGAGCGGACGAAGCTGTGGCTGCTGGTGTCGTTGCTCGCGTTCGCAGGCATATCCTGGATGCTGGACCACGTCTTTGTGGTGAAGTCGGCGAGCGGCGCGTTTCAGGAATACGCGGTCAACTTCGCAAAGCCGGATGGTTTTGCCGGCAGCGCGCAGACTCTCATCCAAGAATACAGCTACTACTACGACATCCTGCTCGCAGTCGGCTTCAGCATCATTCTGGCGACGAGCCTGAACCTCGTGAACGGCCACACCGGCCAATTCAGCCTGGGCCATGCGGGGTTCATGGCAGTGGGGGCGTATATCGGGAGCGTGGTATCGCTTGGCACCGTATTGCCCACGGTGGGCTACTCGACCTTTACCGATATCGCGGCGGCGAACTCGTTCATGAGCGGCGTGGGGTCTTTCTTTTTGGTGCTCCTGCAATCGCTCGCCTGGATCCTTACCTTTGCGCTGAACTGTATCATCGGCATTTTGAACGGGGCAATCGGCGCGACCAGTGTGTTGCCGGCCTTCCTGAAATTTCCCGCAGCCCTGCTCATCGGCGGCATTCTCGCGGCGTTCACGGGACTGCTGGTGGGTGTTCCCTCGCTGCGCCTGCGCGGAGATTACCTCGCAATCGTGACCCTGGGCTTCAACGAAATCATCCGCGTGGTGGTGCAAAACTGCGGCCCACTCGGCGCGCAAACCGGCCTGGGTGGAATCCCGCTCTACACGAACTTCTTTTGGACGTTCGCCTTCGTGGCCATCACGATTTACGTGGTGCACAATCTTGTGAACTCGACGTACGGGCGGGGATTCATCGCGGTGCGCGACGATGAAATCGCGGCCGAGGCGATGGGCATCAACACGACGCGCTACAAGGTGCTTGCCTTCGTGGTCGCCGCATTTTTCGCAGGCATCGCAGGCGGACTCTACGCCCACTTCCGCCAGTTCATCACTCCCGAGGGATTCAATTTCATCAAGTCGGTGGACATCGTGGTGATGGTGATCATCGGCGGCATGGGCAGCATCTGGGGTGTCGCGACCGCGGCCGCGATGCTGACCATCTTGCCGGAACTCCTGCGCAAGCTCGGGCAGTCGGAGTTCGTGGCAAATACTACCAACCATTTCACGGTCAACATGCCACCGGAACAGCAGGAGTTTGTCCTTCGCCGCGTGAAGGATTTCTTCAGCAACCGCATGATCTTCTTCTCCATCATCCTCATCGTGGTGATGATCATGCGTCCGCAGGGATTGTTCGGCGCGGGCGCGCTGAAAAAGGGAGGCTCAAAATGAAGCCGCTGCTGGAACTGCGCGACGTGACCGTGCAATTCGGCGGGCTCAAGGCCGTCTCGGGCGTCAATTTTTCCGTGTGCGAGCGGGAACTCGTGGGGCTCATCGGGCCGAATGGCGCCGGGAAAACCACGGTGTTCAATTTAATCACCGGCGTATACAAACCAACGGATGGACGCGTGATTTTTTGCGGGCATCCCGTGGAGGGCAAGAAGCCCTACGCGATCACCGCCCAGGGTATCGCGCGCACCTTTCAAAACATCCGGCTTTTTCCCTCGATGACCGTGGCCGACAACGTGCGCTGCGCCTGCAATATGCATCTGCGCCACGGGCTTTCCCACGCGCTCTGGCGCGGCCCCAAGGTGGCCGAGGAGGAAGCGGATATTGCGCGCACGGTGCATGAGCTGCTCGAGATTTTCAGCCTCACAGATGTGAGCGATGCCCCGTGCAAGAGCCTCCCCTATGGCGACCAGCGCCGCCTGGAGATTGTTCGTGCGCTCGCCACGCGGCCCCAGCTGCTCCTGCTCGACGAGCCCGCCGCGGGCATGAACCCCACCGAGAAGGTGGAGCTCATGAAGCTCATCCGCTTTGTGCAGGAGAAGTTTGCGCTGGCCGTGCTATTGGTGGAGCACGACATGAAAGTGGTGATGGGTATTTGCGAGAAGATCGTGGTGCTGGATTACGGGCAAAAGCTCGCCGAGGGCACGCCCGCGGAAATCCGCGCCAACCCCAAGGTCATCGCCGCGTATCTGGGTAAGGAGGCCGACGATGCTTGAGCTGCAAGACCTGACCGTTTCCTACGGCGCGATTACCGCCCTGCATGGCGTGAGCCTCAAGGTGGAGGCCGGGAGCATCGTCACGCTCGTGGGCTGCAACGGCGCCGGCAAAAGCACCACACTGCGCGCGGTAAGCGGCCTCGTGAAGGCCAAGAGCGGGCAGATCCTTTACGAGGGGGAAAATATCGCAGGCATGCTGCCCCACCAAATCGTCGCCCGGGGCATCGCGCAATCGCCCGAGGGCCGCATGGTATTTGCAAACCTCACCGTGCTGGAAAACCTCTACATGGGAGCCTACCTGCGGAAGGACAAAAAAAACTTCCCCAAGGATCTCGATTTCATCTTCAGCATGTTCCCCCGGCTCAAGGAGCGCCGCAGCCAGACCGCAGGCACGCTCAGCGGCGGCGAGCAGCAAATGCTGGCCATCGGCCGCGCGCTCATGAGCAAGCCAAAGCTCCTGTTGCTCGACGAGCCATCGCTCGGAATCGCCCCCCTGCTCACCAAGTCCATCTTCGAGCAAATCGTCGCCATCAACCGCGACCTCAAGCTCACCATCCTGCTCGTGGAGCAAAACGCGAATCTCGCGCTGGAGGTGAGCAGCTACGGCTACGTGCTCGAAACCGGAAAAATCCTGCTCGAAAACACCGCCGAAGGGCTGAGGGACGACCCAAGGGTTCGAGAGGCGTATCTGGGCGGGTAGTCCACGATGCGGGCACAAATCTTAATTCCTCTGGCATTTTCAGAGTGGACGGCTTGGAAAATGCACGGTAAAGAGCATGTAGTCCTCACAGTATACCTATAATTTATGAAAGCTCTGCTCCTGCCTATCCTCTCGCTGGCCCTCCTCTCCACTGGTGCCATGGCTCAAACCACCGTCACCAAAACCAAGGCGACCACCACCACCACTTCCGCGAGCAACAACCAGTATCGCTCCATTCCGCGTGGCAGTGAGTCCACCGGCAAGCAGCGCTTTCGCGTGGCTGCCTTCAAGCCCACGCAGCACTACTACCTCCGCGATAACGTGATCTCCTATCGCTACGGCGCGGAGCTCAGCTTTTCCGGAACGGTGGATGCCGGCAGCTACATGGGGCCCCAGGGCGCTGTGTTCATTCCTGAGGCCGAGACGCTTCCCGCGTCGGCCTCGATTCGCAATTTCGCGTCGGTGACCCGCCGCACGCAACCCGGTGTGGGAATGGCTCCCGCAGCGTCCAAGAAAACGGCGGCCAGAGCCTCCACGCCTGCCTCCCGTTTCGCGGCCAAGTAGGCCTGTCCAAGTAAAAATCACGCGGCAAAACAGGGCGCCGCTGCCTGGCTCCACAGTGGAGAAAGGTAAAAAGATCACCGGGGAGGAAATAATTCCTTGTCAGCCACAGACTACTGTGGCAGGTTCCGCCCCCATTTTTCACAAACAAAGCTATGTCTTACGCAGTCTTTAAAACCGGTGGCAAACAATACCGGGCCGGCACAGGCGAAATCCTCACCATCGAGAAACTCGAGGGCGAGACCGGTTCCACCGTCACGTTTAGCGAAGTGCTCCTCGTGGGCGAAGGCTCGAACATCATCGTTGGCAACGACATCAAGGGCGGCAGAGTCGTCGCGGAGATCGTTGACCAGATTAAGGGTCCCAAGCTGATCGCCTACAAATACAAGCGCCGCAAGGGCTATCACCGCACCGTTGGCCACCGCCAGCGCCTGACGAAGGTGAAAGTCACCGAGATCAGCGCCTAAACCTCAGTTTTACACTCAACTACTTCCTAGATATGGCACATAAAAAGGGTCAAGGCTCAGTCAAAAACGGACGCGATAGCCACAGCAAGCGTCTCGGCGTCAAGAAATTCGGCAGCCAGGTGGTTATTGCCGGCAACATCATCATCCGCCAGCGCGGCACCCGTTTCCATCCCGGCAAGAATGTCGGCCTTGGACGCGACTACACCATTTTCGCACTCGTCGACGGCAAGGTCCAGTTCGACCAGGGTGGCAGGCGCGTGAACGTGGTTCCCGCCTCGGTGAACTAAGGTTCCGCCATAGCATTTTCAGAAAAGGCCCCGTCCGAAAGGACGGGGCTTTTTCTTTTGCGAGAGTAGCGCGGACTTCCAGTCCGCTGGGTGACGAGTTGCTTGGGAGACTCTGCGCCGCTGCTCCACTGCGGGACTTCTCTTCTCCGATCTCCCAATCTAGATGATTGCTCTCGCCTACAAAATATACTTGAGCTTTAATGCGACTGAGTCTCATATGCGGTGAGTGTCCAAGGAGTCTACCATTTCGGGAGTGCCATTCGAAGCTGCGGCCTGGCGGTCAGTTTCTGTGGGGTGGACTCCTCTTTTTGGCTCCTACACCCACCATGGATTCAGCTTGGAGGCGCATGACTTTTCGCTGAATGCGGAGTTGGACTGGGGGAAGAGTTTTCATCCGGAAGCCGTGGAGCTTTGCCTGAATCTGGAAGGCAAAGGCACCATCGAGCTGAGGGGGAGGAAGACCCAGGTTGAACCCGGGAATGCGCTATTTTACAGGCTGGGTGGAGATCCCCTGGCTGCGCGAAGGATGAAGGGAGGCCGACATCGCTTCATCACGCTGGAATGCCGCCGGGACTGGCTGCTGCGAACTTTGGCCGGGCACGATGAGTCGGTGGAGCCGATGCTTCGCGAGGGGTTGCACCGGGCGAGCGCGCCCACAGCGGTGAGCGCCCCCCGAGTGCTTTCGCCGGCTGCCTCGGCGCGCATGGAGGAATTGTGGAAGCCCCCCGTGCTGCCGCCTGCTTTTCCGTTGTGGTACCAGGCGAGGGTGCTGGAACTGGTGGCGGAGTTCTTTTATCCGCCGCCGGAGGAGTTTTTCTGCGATCGGCAGAAGAGACTGGCGAGGGAGCGGGTTGCGAAGGCCCAGGAGATTCTGGAG
>JAYUWZ010000099.1:0-2097 GCA_043753265.1 Verrucomicrobiaceae bacterium | reverse complement strand
GTGGGCGGGGCGTTGCAACGCTCCGCTCACCAATCGCGGGCTCCGTCACAAACATCATAGTTCGCTTCGGAGAACCACATACAAAGATGACAGCGATTGGGTGAGGAAAGAAGCGTGCGCGGGAAGTTTCTTCGTGATTTGAAGCGTGGAGCGAGGTTGGAAACCTCGCCTACTTCCCGCCCTTCTTCTCTTCTTGCGCGCCCTTCCTCTTTGCGACTGCCTGGCGGAGGATGAACTCGATCTGTCCGTTGACGCTGCGCAGGTCGTCCGCCGCCCATTTTTCGAGCTCGCGCCAGAGATCGGGCGGGATGCGGAGGAGGAAGGGCTTTCGTTCAGGTGCTGGCATCCGGTTAGTTGTAGAGCGTGCCGGTATTGATTACCGGGGTCACATCGGAATCGCTACACAGCACGACGAGAAGATTGCTGACCATTGCAGCTTTGCGCTCTTCGTCCATGACGACGACCGCTTTTTCCGACAATTCGCGCAGCGCCATGTCGACCATGCTCACCGCGCCATGCACGATCTTCTGGCGGGCGGCGATGACGGCCTCGGCCTGCTGGCGGCGGAGCATGGCCTGGGCGATTTCGGGGGCGTAGGCGAGATGGGTGAGGCGTGCCTCGTCCACGGTGACGCCAGCTTTTTCCAGGCGCACAGTGAGCTCGCGCTCCAGGGCCCCGGCGACCTCGTCGGCGCTGTCGCGGAGGGTGGGTTCGGAGGCTTCCTCGGCGTGGTCGTAGCTGTAGAGGCTGGCGATGTAGCGGATGGCGGATTCGCTCTGGATTTGCACGTAGCTTTCAAAGTCGTCCACGTCGAAGGCCGCGCGGGCGGTGTTGGCGACACGCCATACGATGACGGCTGCGATCTCGATGGGGTTGCCGCGCTTGTCGTTCACCTTGATTTTCTCGCTGTTGAAATTGCGGGCGCGCAGCGAGATTTTGGTGCTGAGTGAGCGGTGCTGGGCGGCTTGCGGGTGATGCGATTTTCCGTGGCCGTCTCCTGAGTGCGAATCGGGCGCCACGGTGGCGCGGACCCGGGTGTAGAAGGGGTTTGCCCAGAAAAAGCCGCTCTCTTTTGCGGTGCCGCGGTAATGACCGAAGAGGATGAGCACGCGTGCTTCGTTTGGCTGGAGGGTGAAGTGGCCGGTAAGCAAAACGATTCCAATTGGGACGGCGAGGCCGAACAGGACGAGGAGCGAAAACCCGTCCGTGCGCGCGGATTGGACGATGCCGGTAATCATGAGGGCAATGCTCCCGAAGATGAGGCAGAGGTTGAAAAGGAGCATAGTCCAGCCGCTGGAAGCGGAATGGAGGACCTCCTTGCTGTGGGTTTGGTCGGTGTTCTTGGATTCAGGCATAGTGGTGCGTGGTGTATCAAAGTGATATCATTTTGATATGTTGTGTCAACTATGGAACTGGCGCTATTGGGAAGCGCTCTGCACGTAGTGGTGATCGAGCTTTCAGCCAAATAACGCTCCTGTGAGACTCAGAGTGGTCCCAATGCTTTTGAATTTGGACGGGATTTTTCGAGTCGCTTAAAGCTCCCTCAAAATGACAATAATTAGGGGAGGGAAAAAGAGTGGCGCTTCGCGCTATCAGGTCGGCGGCAGGAATGCCTTAGGCGGTCTTCGATTGCCGCCGCTCTACGCTCGATCCTCTTATGCCGTGGGTGGCGTATTGGCTTTGCTCTACTTTTACTTTGCCGCGAGGGGTGGGCGGTGGACTCGGATGGCGGCGATGGGGGTTGCTTCGGTGCCGGTGATTTCGAGGGTGTGTTTGGTGTTGGGGAGGCCTTGAGCAATGGTCACGGTTGTTTCGATTGCGGGGTCTTTCACTCCCGGTGAGACGAACTCATCCACGCTGTTTGCGATGGATTTCCAGCGCACGGTGAATTGTTCGGGCACTGGTTTCAGGCCTGCGAGGCCGAGGGCGAAGGGGACATTCCAATCCTCTGGGGCGATGACGATTCGGCCGGATTTCGACACGAATCGCTGGTCGCTGCGACCGTCGCCATCGGGGCCTGTTTTTGAGCCGGAGAGGGAGAAAGTGAACAGCTTTTCGCCGGCGGGATCCTTGCGCACTTCCATCGTCCAGTCTTCG
>JAYUWZ010000098.1:0-4681 GCA_043753265.1 Verrucomicrobiaceae bacterium | reverse complement strand
TTCGACCGATTTCAAGTCCCAAGCCCCATGGGCCGTGTGGCCGGTTCACCCGAGGACGCGGCCGCAGTGGCGAAAGAATTTGCCGGCGCCAAGCTGGTGATCAAGGCCCAGGTTCATGCTGGCGGTCGGGGGAAAGGTCATTTTACAAATGGATTCAAAGGCGGAGTGCATCTGGTCGAATCTCCCGAGCAAGCGGCGGAATATGCCGGCAAGATGCTGAATCAAACCTTGGTCACCATTCAGACAGGCGCAGCAGGAAAACTCGTGAGCAAGGTGATGGTGGCGGAGGCTGTCGATATCAGCCATGAATACTACCTCGCCATCCTGATGGACCGTGCGAGTTGTCGGCCAGTCATCGTCGTCTCCACCGAAGGAGGCATGAGCATTGAGGATGTTGCGCACAACACTCCGGATAAAATCATCCGGCAGTTCGTGCATCCGTTGCTCGGGCTTCAGGGATACGAGATCAGAAAGCTAACCGCAGAACTCGGATTAAGCGGCGATGTCGCGAAGCAATTCGGCAAGCTGTTGGCGAACCTGTATAAATTGTTCATCGATTGCGATTGCGCCATGGTTGAGATCAATCCTCTCGTGACCACCCCTGACGGCAGGGTCCTCGCGCTCGACGCGAAATTTGGCTTCGATGATAACGCGCTCTACCGCCACCCAGATATCGTCGCGATGCGGGATAAATCTGAGGAAGATCCACGCGAAGTTGCAGCCTCGGAGTTTGATCTCAACTACATCGGCCTCGATGGAAACATCGCCTGCCTCGTGAATGGCGCGGGCCTCGCGATGGCCACGATGGACATCATCCAGCACTACGGCGGCAAGCCCGCAAACTTCCTCGACGTCGGGGGTGGAGCCAGCAAGGAGCAGGTCACCGCAGCCTTCAAAATCATCCTCAGCGATCCCGCCGTGGAAGGCATCCTCGTGAACATCTTCGGGGGCATCATGGACTGCAACGTCATCGCCACGGGCATCGTCGCAGCCGCCAAGGAAGTGAACATCGGAGTGCCGCTCGTGGTGCGCCTCGAGGGCAACAACGTGGCCGCCGGCCGCAAGACCCTGTCCGAAAGCGGCCTCGCCCTCACGCCTGCTGAGTCGCTCGACGACGCCGCCCAGAAGGTGGTGGCCGCGGTGAAGGCGAAGTAAAAGTGGCGGCAGCCCCCGCCGCTTGGCCTTTTTAATCTGCTCCCAGCTGCCATGACACCCGAACAAAACCTCGCCTCCCTGCAAGTCACGCTCCCGCCAGCGCCGAAGCCGGTGGCCGTGTACAAGCCCCTCGTTGTCGTCGACAAGCTCGTCTACGTCTCCGGCCACGGCCCGCTCCGGGCGGATAAAACGCTCATCACCGGTGTCGTCGGGCGCGACCTCGACTTAGCCGCCGGGCACGCTGCCGCGCGCCAGGTGGGCCTCGCCATCCTCGCCACGCTGCGGGAAAATCTCGGCAGCCTTGACCGCGTCCGCCGCATCGTAAAAGTGCTCGGAATGGTGAACACCGCTCCCGATTTCTACGACCATCCCAAAGTCATCAACGGTTGCTCCGAACTTTTCGCCGAGATATGGGGCACCGACAACGGCATCGGCGCACGCAGCGCAGTCGGCATGGGTCCGCTGCCTGGAAATATCGCGGTGGAGATCGAAGCGATCTTCGAATTGGAGTAGGGCGCCTTGGACTGCGGTGGCAGAGTGTAACGGCGACACCGCCTTTGGAAGGGATTGCGGGTGTGGGCACGCTTGGAATCTGCGGGTGACAGCCATTTCGATTCGAGCGCTGGCCGTCACAATGAATTACCATTTGCAAAGCGAAGGCGGTGTCGCCGCTACGCTCTGCCACCGCAGTCCAAGGCGCGCTCCGCCCCTCGAAGTCATCTAACCTCTCACCTCTCCACGTCTCACGTCGTCAAAGCCCCTTCCGCGAGCTTCCGGCACTCCTGGATGTCCAGTTTCCCACTCGCGAGGATTGGAATCTTCTCCACGCGCAGGATGCGCTTGGGGATCCACAGGTTCGTGAATCCGGCCTCGGAAAGCTTCTCGCGGAGCGCCTGCATGTCCACATCACGCGTGGCCAGCAGTACCAGCGCTTCGCCCTTTGCTTCGTCTGGGATGCCGGTGATGGCCACCACGCGCTCGCCTTCTCCACTCAGCTCCAGCGATTCCACAATCTTCGTCTCCACCGTCTCGTGCGGCACCATCTCCCCGCCGATTTTTGAAAAGCGCGACATGCGGCCTTCGATGAACAGGAAACCGTCCTCGTCGAACCGTCCCAGGTCGCCCGTGCGAAACCAGCCCTGCGCATCGATCACCTCTGCCGACAACTCCGGATCCCCAAGGTAGCCACTAAACACGTTCGAGCCCTTGAACAACAGCATGCCCGTTTCGTGCAGAGTCAGAGGCGCACCTGTCTCCGGATGGCGGATGCGCGCAGCGAGCCCCGGCACGAGTTTGCCACAGGAGCCCAATCGGCTTGTCGGCTGATGGATTTGTGTCACATTGGGCAGGTTGAATGAAGCCGCGGGCGATGTCTCCGTGAGGCCGTAGCCCTGCATCACTTCGATTCCAAAGCGCTCCTGAAAAGCTTCCGAAAGCTCCGCGGGCAATTTCTCCGCGCCAGTCACGATGAGTTTCACCGAGCGCAATTGCTCACGCTTCGCTCGCTTCATGTAGCCGCGCAGGAAAGTAGGCGTCGCCAGCATCACCGTCACGCCATGCTTCTCGATGAGAGCCGCGCATTTCGCCGCGTCGAGCGGATTGGGATACGTCACCACCTTCACCCCCTCGATCATGGGAAATAGCAGGCACACCGTGGAGCCAAAGCTGTGGAAAAACGGCAGCGCGCCCAGCAGCACATCCTTGCGCGTGAGGTCGAGCATCTCTCCAAATTGATTCGTGTTGGCTAGCAGGTTGCGGTGCGTCAGCGACACACCCTTTGGCTCGCCGCTGCTTCCGCTCGTGAAAAGCAGGAACGCTTCGCCACTTGCCGGAATCGTTCCTTCCTTTGCTCCCGAGACGACATCCCCATTGCGCGGCACCCCTGCGATCTTTCCGAGCAGTCCCGTCGGCAGAATCTTTGTGAGCGCAAGCCATTTGATGATGCTGCCTTTTAACGATGGAATCAGTTTTTCCAAAAGCTCCACGCGCTCCGGCCAGGGGAATTCCTTCAGCTTCTCCTTCATCGCTCCAGCCGTAAAACAGGTGCTCAGCCCCGCTTTGCGAATGCTCGCCTGCAGCGCCACGGTACCCGCGGTGAAATTGAGGTTCACCGGCACCTTGCCCGCGAGCAGAATGCCGAGATTCGCCAGCATCGCGCCCTTGCCGGATGGCAGCACGATTCCCACATGCTGCTCCTTCACGTTTGCACGCACCCATTGCGCCAGCGCCAGCGCCGCACCGAGCGCCTTCCCGCGTGTGAGCGAGGAGCCATCCAGCCCGTCCTCGATGAGCACATCGCCGGGATATTTTTTCAGCCCGCGCAGACATGCGTCCGCGAGATGTCCCCGCAACAAAGGGCGCTGCGAATAGCAGAATTCGCCAAGCTCCAGACACTGCTGGCGTATGGTCGCGATGTCCGCCTCGCGCGCCTTGAGCGGTTTGCCGAATGCCACGGTGATTTCGTTGCGAAACCAGCGGCGCGGCCATTTCCAGAAAAACTTGCCGCCGCGGAAGCTGAAGATGCTGCCCCAGAGCTGATCCATCCACGCCGGCACCACTGGGCACTTTGCCTGCCGCGCGATGAGTTCGTATCCGCGCCGGATGCGCAGCAGCGTGCCCGTGCGTGAGAGTTCACCCTCGGGAAAAATACATACGATCTCGCCCTGCTTCACCATGTCGCTGGCAACGCGGATGGCATCCTTCGCGCGCTTCTCCGAGATGGGCACACAGCCCAGCGCGCGCAAAAACGGCGCAAGCCTCGCATCGCGGTAAAAGTCCTCGTAAATCACGAACCGGATCGGTCGCGGGCATGCCAGCGAGAGGATGAATGCATCCACCCACGTAAGGTGATTTGGCAGTAGCAAAAATCCACCCTCTGGCAGCGTATCCACCCCATGCGCGGTCACCTTGTAAAACAGGCGCGCAAGGTTCTTCCCGAGCAAACGGGTGAGCCATTCAGTAAATGCGGGAGGTGGTTGGTGCTGCACGCGGTGCGACTTAGCGTGCTGCCACCCGGACGGCAAGTGCGGGCATGACTTAAACCCGGCCTGCTATGCGAATCTCCACCCTCCGACTTTGGTCGGAAATCCCACACCCTTCGTCATCCGTCCGTGGTCGGATGGTGCGTTTTTTCAAATGCCCCCACAGTCGCCCCATGAACACAACCACTGTATCCACACGCACCAAGAAATCCCGCACGACCATTGAGGCCCTCGAGCAACGCATCGCTCCGGCGGGTGTTTTCAAGTGGAACGTGAATTCCTCGGGAAGCTGGACCTCGCAAGCCAACTGGCAGCTCGTCTCTGGCGACATCGGCGTGGGCTACCCGGATGGCAGTGGCGACGAGGCGCGCTTCACGGACATCATCTCCGCAAACCGCTCTGTCATCATTCCCGATGGCGAGGAGATCACCGTGAGCAGGATACTGTTTGACGACAATAACAGCTACACCATCGCCGCCACGGGCAATGGCAGGCTTGTCTTTGAGGGGAGCAATGCCGCGATCACCGCTTCCATGGTGAATGGC
>JAYUWZ010000097.1:0-4681 GCA_043753265.1 Verrucomicrobiaceae bacterium | reverse complement strand
GGGCTTCCAGCGCGGCTAGAGCGAAGCTGATTTTTTTGAAAAAGGAGGGGTTGTGGGGAACCAGAATGAATCTCGGGTGCCGCGACCAGAGGTCCCGGAGTCGGCGGTCAAGCTTCACGGCCTGCTCCAGCGATTCATTGCGCACAGGGTTTCCGCCTTCGATGCTGATGCCTCCGACCGCTGCGGTTTCGAAGAAGATCACCGTGTCGTAGCGCGTCAGTTCCCTATCCAGGCTCGATCCCACAGTATGGAAAAAAGCCTCCGGGCCCTCCGGCCAGTACGCACCGGCGTCCACAGTGCCTCGATCACACAGGAGAATGCGGTCCGGATAAAGGCCGATTTGGGCATCCTCCAAATGGCGCTGGACGTGGTAAATGGCCCACTGGGCGGCCTTCCTTGCGGCAGGGGCGTCCGAACGGGGAAAGCCGCCGCTGAAAAGCAGTGTGGCAGCTTCTGGAACAATGACCACGCGCTCCCCGATTTCCCGCCGGAAGAGATCGGCCGCAGTGGTTTTCCCGCCGCCGGGCCCGCCGGTAAGAACAATACGGCAGGGGTGGGTGTTGGGGTGTTTCATGGTTGCGGCTGGGGAGCCTGCAGACCGGGTGGGCGATTGGCGAGCTTTCAGGAATCAGGTCACGTCACCGTTTCGGGGCTGTGCCTTTTTGCTTCGCCAGTTTTTCGACAGCCGCTATGGCACCTTTCCGATCGACTCCAATGCCTGCCTGCTGGTGAACGATTTCACCTTCTGCATTCAGCACGGTGATGAGCAGGGAGTGTGCGAACTGGGTCTTGGATCCAGGGTAGTATTGAAAGCCTGCCCTCTCGGCGAGCTCCTTCACGGCTCCAGCCTTTCCACCGAGCAGCGTCCAGCGGTTTCCGGTGAGCTTGTGTTTGGCCCGAAATTGGGTCAGCGCCTCGGTGTTGTCACGATCGGGATCCATGCTCACGAGCACGAAATTCACATTGGCGGAGGCCTTTCCCGAAAGCGCAGTTTGCATGGCCTTCATGTCCTTGGTTATCGCGGGGCAGGAGTGCTCGCAATTTGTGAAAAAGAACGCGAGCACCATCGGTCTTCCGCGCAGACTTTCGAGTTTTACGGTTTTGCCGCCGTCGTTCACCCACGTGGCATCGATTTGGAAGATGGAATGGTCGGAGTATTTGGCGGGAACCACCCCCACCTCGCAATTGGGTTCCTTGCCGGAAAAGCGAGCCTGGCCGGGAGCGGTAACGCTGAGGGTTGCTGCGAGCAATGCGTAAAGGAGGTACGGTTTCATGGTGCAATGTTGTGCTGGTTTCCTGGTTTGAGCTTTCCGGAAATTGGCGGAAGGAGAGCAGGGATTGCCTCGGGCTGAATCCTCGGCGATGGATGTAGGGTGCTGATTTCCGAAATCTTTCACTCTATCCAGGGCGAGGGCGAACTCGTCGGGGTGCCGTCTGTCTTCATTCGCACCTCCGGCTGCAACCTGCGCTGCGCGTGGTGCGACACGCCGTATGCCTCGTGGAAGCCCGAAGGCGTGGAGATGGATGAAAACGCGATTTTGGAAAAAGTGCGGGCTTTTGGCGCGCGCCATGTGGTGGTCACGGGCGGCGAGCCAATGGTGGCGCGTGGGATCGCCGGTCTGCTGCAGGCGCTGCGCAAGGATGGGCGGCATATCACCATCGAGACCGCGGCGACGATTGCGCCGGAGGGCGTTGCCTGCGACCTTGCCTCGCTGAGCCCCAAGCTCGCCCACTCCACGCCGGATGCCGTCCGCGCCGGGGCCTGGAGTGCGAAACACGAGGCGGCGCGCTGGAATCCCGCCGTGCTGCGCGCGTGGATGGATGCCTATCCATTCCAACTCAAGGTCGTGGTGCGCAACCGCGCCGACGTGGACGAACTCACGACCGGCCTTTCCGGGCTGGGCAATGTGCCGCGCGAAAAAATCATCCTGATGCCCGAAGGAATCGATCCAGAGACTATCGCCGCCCGCAGCCGCGAACTCGCGGAGGTGTGCAAGGAAACAGGCTGGCGGCTGGGCGCGCGGCTGCACGTGCAGTTGTGGGGGAATACTAGGGGGACTTAGGTTCACCAACGGGTGATGCATTGGAAAGTGAGCAAACAGAAGAGGTAACGGGCCGATTTTTTTGGGTGATCCGCATAAATGCTTGTCTCGCATGGGACAACTTGTCATACAAGATTCCTCATCTCTATTGATATGAAACAAGCCATTGCGTTCCTTGCCATCGTTCTCACACTCACCATCGGCGCGTGCAGTTCCAAGTCGGGACACCGCCCCGTGAACCTCGCCACCTGCGCTCCCGGGGATTCCGGCACGCGGGTTCATCTCCAGGAGAACTCCTACGAGCCCGGCGGCCGTGTTGTGCGCCTCGCCCACTAAGCATCCAAAGAGGCAATCCAAGCCTGAATTTTCAAAGGACGGCGGCCAATGGTCGCCGTCCTTTTTTGGGCTCAAAAGGCTCGCAGGACTGCATATGAAGGTGATGCCAAACCGATCTCATGATTAGCACCATCGCCGTTTCCCTGTGGGAGATATTCCTTCAGTTTACTGCCATCTATGCGGGGCTTTGGTTGTTGTTGATCGGGCATGAAATGGGGCATGCGATCGGAGGCTGGCTGACTGGGATGCGCCTCGTTGAAATGCGCTTGGGCAGTGGAGATAGGGCGTGGAAATTCAAGGTCGGAACCGCCGAATTTCAAGTTTACGCAGGACCTTTCGGAGGGTGGGTGCTGTGTGTGCCGGACTCCCTCAAGTGGTTTCGATTTCGAGAGTTGATTCTAACCGCGGGCGGGCCGGTGGCCAGTTTCGCCATGACCGCGCTTTTGCTTTATGCACACCGGATGTCGAGCGAGGGGCACTTCTCACAGTGGCTGCACCTGCCTCTCCAACTCGGCATGTTTTATTCCATAGGCCAGACGGTAAACACCATTTGGCCACGCACGCTGACCATGTATGGACGCGCGGGGGATACCGATGGCTTGATCATTTGGAAGCTTCTTACGCGCCCTCATGAGGTAATGGGTCACTCCGTATTACCCCTTTTGGAACGCGCATGGCTCAAACATCAGGCGGGTGAAGTCGAGGAGGCGAAGTCTATCGCGCACGAAGTAACGACGATTCGCCTCCCAGAGGAGCAATGGGAGCTTCGCAATTATGTAGCGCAATATGTTTACGCATTCGGGTTGATCGACGAAGCCATTGACGCCCTGCATTCCATGCTAAAAACCCCTGCGCCCAATGATGCGGATTTTGCCTCTGCAGTGGATGGCTTTGCATCCTACACACTTTTTGCAGGACGTCAGAAGTGGTTTGATGAGGCAGAGAAACTACTGCGCGAGGCGCTCGTAAAATGCCCGGAGGTCATTACCTTGAAGGGTACCCTGGGAGGGCTGCTTTTTGAAAAAGGTGAGACTGCGGAATCGTTGCCGTTGCTCGAATCCCTGTACGCAGAAAGCAGCGAGCCGGTGGATCGGGGAATCTCCGCGGCCTACCTCGCCGTGCATGCCAGTTCGAAAAACGACGAGGCCGCTGCTGAACGCTTTGCCACTGAAGCCCGCAAGGCCACGCCGGAGAATGCCCATGTGGTGCATCTTCTTGGCAGGATTAAAACTACTCAACCAGCCAGTTAAGCGACAGTTGTGAAGGCTCAAATGCCAGTGCAGTCTGAGGCTGGATTCACCCCTGCGCCTGCTGTGCTCGGGAAATCGCCGCCATCATGCCCATGGCCTTGCTCACAGTCTCATTATATTCGCCCTCCGGTGTGGAGTCGGCGACGACGCCCGCACCAGCCTGCACATAGGCCTTGCCGCCCTTGAGCACGACGGTGCGCAAGGCGATGCATGAGTCGCTGTTGCCATCGAACCCGAAGTAGCCCACGGCACCCGCGTAGACGCCGCGCTTGGATTTTTCGAATTCGTTGATCACCTGCATGGCCCGCACCTTGGGCGAGCCGCTCACGGTGCCTGCGGGGAATGTAGCCCTCATCACATCGTATGGACTGCGATCGGCGCGGAGGTGGCCCTGCACGTTGCTCACGATGTGCATCACGTGGCTGTAGCGCTCAATGATCATGAAGTCGTTCACCTTCACGCTGCCGTAGTCGCTGGCGCGACCCACGTCGTTGCGCGCGAGATCCACGAGCATGAGGTGCTCGGCCCGCTCCTTGGGGTCGGCTAGGAGGTCCGCTGCGTTTGCCTCATCCTCTTCATGCGTGGTGCCCCGCTTGCGCGTGCCTGCGATGGGGCGGATGTCGATTTTCCCATCCATCGCGCGCACGTGAACCTCGGGACTGCTGCCTACGAGTGCGAAAGCCTCACGGCCACCGGTTCCACTCTGCGCCGGGAATTTCATGCAAAACATGTAGGGCGACGGATTCACGAGACGGAGCGCGCGATAGAGCGTCAGGGCCTCGCCTGAATAGTCCGTCTCGAAACGCTGCGATGGGACAAATTGAAACACGTCCCCCGCGCGGATGTATTCTTTCCCTGCAGTCACCATGCCCATGTATTCGTCACGCGTGGTGTTGCTCCGGGCTTCCGCGGGAGCGGGGGCTGGGCCGATGGAGAAGGGGGGGAGTTGCGAAGGCTTCGCCAGCAGGGCCGCGATGGCGGCGATGCGCTCAGTGGCACTTGTGTAGGCGGCACCGATTCCCGTATCCGAAGCATCCTCAATGAATGCATTGG
>JAYUWZ010000096.1:0-2101 GCA_043753265.1 Verrucomicrobiaceae bacterium | reverse complement strand
AAGCAGCCCATCGAACTCCACCTCGCGGATCTCGATGGCGACCTTGACCTGGACATCGTCACCAGCAACCGCGCCTCCAGCAAGGTGGCCGTGCTGAAAAACGACGGTCTCGCAAACTTCTCGGAGGCCGTGTCCTTCAAAGCGGGCGTGCGGCCCACGGAGTTTGCTCTCGGCGATCTCGATGGCGACAACGCCCTCGACCTCGTGGTGGTCAATCAGACGATCAGCCGCATCGCCATCATGATTAACGACGGCACCGGCGCCTTCGGCACGGCTACCCGCGTGAAGTCGGGGGGCGTCGGCCCTTCCGATGTGGGCATTGCGGACTTCAATGCGGATGGCACTCAGGACATTGTGGTCATCAATACCAGCGGCCGCATGGGCTACTTCGCAGGAAATGGCACGGGTGTATTTACAGCACCGACTGCCACCTTCGACGTGGGCCGCAAGCCTACTGCGGTGGCCATCGCCGACCTCAACAACGACGGCAGCCTGGATGTGGTGGTGAATCACGTTTCGCTCCGCTTTGTCAGCGTACTGCTCGGCAATGGCGCAGTCGCTGGCGACCAGTTCAATCCACAAGTGCGCATCGCCACTTCGGCGGGCAATGCGCCACGCGCCATGATCGTGCAGGACTTCAACGGCGACGGCAACGTGGACCTCGGCCTCGCCGCCGCTGGCGACGGCCTGTTCCGCGTCATGCTCGGCATCGGCAATGGCCTCTTGAATCCGGCCGTCACCTTCCTCACCGGCGCACCCGCGCCGCGCTTCGCCACCAGCATCGCCCTCGGCGACTTCAACGGTGACGGTGCGGTGGATGTGGTGCTCACCAACCGCAGCAGCGGCGACATCAGTGTCCTCCTGCGAAACCCCACCGTATAGTTGGCATCATTTTGAATGGCCCTATACGTTCCTCTCCTACAGGACATTAAATTTACCCTTCCACACTCGACAACCTCACCCCCCATCCCTCACACACCGCCCTCATGAGATTCGCAAATCAAGTTGCCATTGTTACCGGCGCGGGCCGCGGAATCGGCCGCGCCATCGCCCTTCGCCTTGCTGCGGAGGGTGCCCGTGTCGCAGTCGTTTCCCGCACCGAGAAAAACAGCGCCCAGGTCGCCGAGGAAATCAACTCGCGCCACGCGGGCCTCGCACAGGCCTATGCGGTCGACGCTGCGGACCATGCGGCAGTGCAGACGCTCTGTGCAAAAGTGCAGGCGGATTTCACGCGGGTGGATGTGCTGGTGAATAACGCGGGCATCACCAAGGACGGTCTTTCCATGCGCATGAGCGTGCAGGACTGGGACGATGTGATGGCCACCAACCTGCGCGGCGCCTTCAATTTCTACCAGGGCGTCGCCCGTGCCATGATGAAGCAGCGCAGCGGCCGCATCATCAATATCGCCAGCGTCGCAGGCCTCATGGGCAATGCGGGCCAGGCAAACTACGCCGCCAGCAAGGCGGGCCTCATCGCCTTCACGAAAGTCATCGCCCGCGAGCTCGCCACCCGGGGCATCACCTCCAACGCGGTCGCCCCCGGCTTCATCAGCACCGATATGACCGACGTCCTCTCGCAGGAGATCAAGGACGAGGTGGTGAAGCAGATTCCCGTGAGACGCTTCGGCGAGCCGGAAGACATCGCATCCGCCGTGGCCTTCCTCGCAAGCGCTGAGGCCAAATACATCACCGGCCAGGTGCTGACGGTGGATGGTGGAATGGTAATGTAGGGGAGCGGCGAACGTCCGCCGCCCAACATCCAACGTTGAACGCCTAACTGCATACAAGCGGCCCGCGAGGCTTTTGGGGATTACCGGCAATAGATGCGATGGAGATGCGTATGAGTGGCCGGGGATTATGTGCGATGGGGTGTCGCCGATAATCGGAGAATGGAAAGCGCTTGAAGGGAGGAGGTTGGCATGGTGGGCCGGATTATCGGCGATAGATGCGACGTGGCGATGTGACCAGTCGGGAACGGACGGGGGCGGGGTTTTTGCAGTTGTTGCGCAAATGCGCCCGGGAGTCGTTTGGGGAGCCGACTGGGAATATGTGCGATGGGCTATCGCCGAAAATGCTGAGTTGAAAGTGGTTGGGGAACAAT
>JAYUWZ010000095.1:0-4683 GCA_043753265.1 Verrucomicrobiaceae bacterium | reverse complement strand
TTGACGACAATAACAGCTACACCATCGCCGCCACGGGCAATGGCAGGCTTGTCTTTGAGGGGAGCAATGCCGCGATCACCGCTTCCATGGTGAATGGCAGCGCCATCCACGCCATCCAGGCGCCGATTGAACTGGGCTCCGACCTGACGATTTTTAATACCACGACCAATGCGCTCAATATTCACACGACCATCACCGAGGATGGCAATTTTCGCAGCATTACCAAGAGTGGGTCGGGGCTTGTTGATTTTGCGGGCACGGTTGCAAACACCTATCGCGGGGGAACGACGATCGTGGACGGGACGCTGCGCCTGGCCAAGACCGCTGGAGTGAGCGCGGCAGGAACGGGCGGGGTCACGGTCGGCGACGGAATTGGCGGCACCTCTAGTGCCATGCTGGTGCTGGGCGCCAGCCAGCAGATTCTGGATACCGAGGGGGTGGGAGTGTATGCCGATGGTGAGTTTGACCTTGCGAATTTTAACGAGACCCTGAACGCGGCGGTGATTGGTGCGGGGAGCAACGCGTCGATTCAAACCGGGACTGGCACCCTGACGACCAAGTTTCTCCAGGCTTTTGGGGACTTCGGAAATGGAGTTGCGACCATCTCGGGAAAGCTGAACTTTTTGGCCGACAACATCATTTTCATGGGCGACTCCGGAGCGGCGGTGGATCTCAATATCAGCGCCGTCATCGGCGGAAGCGCGGGAATGAAAATCCAGGGGGAGGGCACCCTCCAACTCTCCGGCACCGCTGCCCAGACCTACACAGGGCTCACAAACATCATCGGAGCCACCGTGCTTCTCAATACGGTGACGAGCGACGCAGGCATTTCGAACAATATCCGCATCTCGGATGAGGGCACCCTTCGAGTGGTAAACTCATTCGAGATCCCGGATTCTGCCTCCGTTGAAATCATTGGCGGGCGGCTCGAATTCGCCGCCACCGACGATTTTACGACGCTCACTCTCACCGGCGGCAGCGTAGGCATTGAGGGCACTTCATTCTTCTCCATTCGGACCGGTGGCTCGGTGATGGTGACAGGCGGCGCATCCAGCCCGGCCAGCCGCATCGAGGGTAGCGGCAACTTCAATATCCAGTCGGGGCTCATCACACTCGACGTGGGCGACAACGCCGGGGAGGCGGACCTCGTCATCGACGCAAAGATGAGCGGGAGCAATGCCTCGTCCGGGTTTAGCAAGACAGGTGCTGGCAAGGTCGTGCTTGAGCAAAACGGCACTTTTCTTGGCGGCGTAACCGTAAACTCCGGGGCGCTGGAACTCAACGGCACGCAGGCCTCGCGAATCACGCTCGAAGGGGGCCGCGTAGTCCGTGGCGAGGAGTTTGGGGACGCTGGTGCCGCGGGCTTCACGGCCAATGCCGGCCGGCTCGACATGGGGAAGGATGGCATGAACAGCACGGCATTCCTCACGCTTGGAGCAGCCTCCACCTTTGCGGCGATTCACGGTGAATTTAATCCCTCGTTGACGGTAGCTGGCAGCGTAAACCTAGGCGGGGCCACGCTGGAATTCTCGGATCCGGAGGCAAGTCCCTTCTATATCAACAACACCATTCTGTTGATCGCGAACGACGGTTCCGACGCAATCAACGGCACGTTTGCGGGCCTCGCGGAAGGCGCAAAAGTAGTCACGCCCAACGGGAATTTTTTCATCACCTACACAGGAGGCGATGGCAATGACGTGGAACTCACACGTGAACTCGTGACCCCGACCATTCTGCCCGGGGGCAAGGCAGCCACTTACATCGACAAGGATGGCGACCTCGTGACGGTGAAGATCACCAAAGGGGTGCTCACCAGCGCAAACTTCGCCCTCATCGGCAGCGGAGTGGGTGCGCAGTTGCTTGAGCTCAGCTTGAAAGATGCGAGCTATTCGGGCTCCAATCTCATTTTCAGCGCGGTGCCCAAAAAGGGCGCGGGGGACAAACGCGTGGATGTGGGGAGCCTGGATGCAACGGTGGACCTCGGCACGATTGTGATTCCAGGAGACCTTGGCTCCCTCAACGCGGGTGACGCGGTCACACCGGGGCTCGCGATCAAAACGCTGACTGTCAATTCGTTTGGATTCAGCGCCCCGGTGAACTCCCCGGGATCGAGCTTAACATCGGTCATCAAAGGGGGCTTTACCGCTTTCAAGGTAAAGGGGGACATCATTGGGGCCAACATCCAGGTCATTAACACGGGCGGAAACTCGGGCGCTCTTACCGTGGGAGGTTCCATCCTTCCTGGCACAGCCAATGGCATCAGCCTTGTCTATGTCGCCGGTAACGTTGCGAAAGTATCGATCAGTGGCGACCTTGTGGGAGGTACCGCCACAGATAACCTGCGCATCATCGGCAACGCGGGTCTGATTCAAATCGGTGGCTCGATATTGGGCGGAACCAGCCTCAACTCCGGTGGGGTGCGGGTCAATGGAAACGTGGGCACACTCACCGTCGGCGGGGACGTGGTGGCTGGCGCAGGCGAGGGCAGTGGCAGGATTCTCGTGGATGGCTCCATCGGCACCGCCAAGATTGCCGGAGACATCCTGGGAGGTACTGCGGTGGACTCGGGCCGGGTGATCATGGGCACTCTGGTGAAGTCGCTCACCATCGGTGGCGACCTCCGCGGGGGCAGTGGCGCAGGCTCGGGTTCCGTGGATGTCGAGGGACCAGCGAAGATGGTAAAAGTCGCTGGATCCATCCTCGGCGGTGGCGCAGGCAGCGGCCTCTCCGCACAGAAATTCGGCTCGGTGGTCGTTGGCCGCGATGTGATCGGCACCGACTTTGGCCGCGCGGTGATAGCGGCCACTGGCACGCCAAATCCCACCTCGGCTCTCGAGGCCGTGGCGATCGGCTCCCTCTCCGTCGGCAAAAATGTGCGCGACGCCGACATCCTCGCCGGCTACAACGGCTCTGTCCTCACGCCAGTGGAGGCGGATGCCCAGATCGGCAAAATCATGGTGAAAGGGAACTGGTCCGGCTCCCGCGCGCTTGCCGGTGTGGACTCGGTGGATGGGCTCTTTGGTAATGCAGACGACCAGCGGATCGGGAATGGCGATGCTGGCATCCTCTCACGCATCGCGAGCATCGTCATCGGTGGCACCGTGCAGGGCACCGTGGAGGTGGGGGATTCCTTCGGCTTTGTGGCCGAGAGCATCGGCTCCCTCAAAGTCGCTGGGAAAAATGTGGCGCTCCAGCCCAATGCCAAGGACGTGGTGAGCTTTGGGCCCTTCAGCGACACGTTCGTCCGCGAGATCTAAGGCGTGCTACCGCCAGGGGGCGGTCCGTGGGATTTCGACGGGCTTGCCCCCCGGCGTGGTCACTTCCACCAGGAGCGCGACCGTCTTCCCGTCATCGGTGGAGACGGTCACTGCTTTTGCCATGGGGAGGCTCTTGCCTCGGAAATCCACCCGCATGCGCACCACGCCGGTATCCCCGGGAGCGAGGTCTTTCTTGGTCGCTCGTGCGCTGGTGCAACATACGCAGGCACCCTTGAGTTTGGTAATTTTCTGCGCCGTCTTCGAGGCATTGCGATAGGCAAATTCCACCGTCGTCTCTCGCTGTCCCGGCTCCCACTGCACCCGCTTGGTCGTCTTGTCCCACTTCAACTCGGCATGGGCCATGGCAGGTAGGAAAGTGGCCAGCAGGAGCAAAATCTTCATGCGGGATGGTGCGCAGAGTATGCGGGCAAAGCAAGCTTGCCACTTCGGCTTTGCGCGATGCCTCTTGCCACATATAGACTCGACCATGAATCGCCTCCTATTGGCTTTGCTGTTCACCTTTACTGTTGGACACCAATTCGTTCAAGCGGATGAAAAGCCGCAGGAGTGGATTGCCCCCTCCTTGCTGAAAGTCAAAACTATCGAAATCCAAGTGGACGGCACACTTGAGAACCCGAAAATAAAGCCTGAGCAGATTTTGACCCTGGAAAAACGGAGCGAAATCGATCCGATCTTGGAGTGGCTCTCAAAGCAAAAAATGAAATCAACGGGGTTTCGTCACCGGGGAACTCCTCCACAGCCCGCTAGCGTATTCGCGATTCGGGTAACCATATTGCTCAACGACGGAACACGGAGAAAGCTGATGTTCTACGGTTACGTCACCATGGTGATAAACGACGACTTGCAGTACCAATCTGTTGATGTTTTCGACATACCGGGATTCCCTTTCCCGGATAAGGGCAAATGACCTCTAATCGAGAGCCACACCGGCTATCTTCCCGGTGCCAGCTCAAAGAGAAACCCCTTCAGGTATTCCGTCTCCGGCAGCGTGGGGATGATGGGGTGATCGATCGACTGCGAGTAGCTCGCGAGCTGGCGGAGCGTCTTCTTTGCGTCCACTGTGGCCTCGTTGATCATACTCAGGAAAAGCTCGCGGGAGACGTGGTGCGAGCAGCAGAAGGTGGCGAGCTGGCCCTCGGGTGCAAGAAGCTTGAGCGCGCGCAGGTGGATTTCCTTGTAGCCGCGGATCGCGCCATCAATGTTGCCCTTGCTCTTGGTAAAGGAGGGCGGGTCGAGAATGATGAGGTCGTACTGCCCGGCGCCCGCTGCGGCGGAGTCGGCGTCCTTCAGGAAATCGAACACGTTTTCCGCGCGAACGTCCACTGTGAGCTTGTTGCGCTCGGCGTTGCGGCGGACCTGGTTGCAGGCGTCCTCGCTGATTTCCACTGCGGTGACGCTGCTTGCT
>JAYUWZ010000094.1:0-4683 GCA_043753265.1 Verrucomicrobiaceae bacterium | reverse complement strand
ATGTCGAGTCGCTCTCGGCTTACGCACGCCAGTTCCTCGACCAGATGCAAAAGCCGGACGTCGAGCACATCGAGGGGCTTTCTCCCGCGATTGCCATCGAGCAGCGCAGCAGTGGCGGCAACCCCCGATCCACCATCGCGACCACCACCGAGATTTACGATTACCTGCGTGTGCTCTACGCCAATGTGGGTGTGCCTCACGACCCAAAGACCGGGCGTGTCATCCGGCGGCTCACGCCCCAGCAGATCGTGGACGCCATCCTCGCAATGCCGGAGGAATCGAAAATCATCCTGCTCGCCCCCATCGTGCGCTCGGAGTCGGGGGAGTTCCGCGATGTCATGGAAAAGCTCCGCCGCGAGGGATTCGTGCGCGTGCGGGTGGATGGCGAGATTTTCGAATTGGCGGGCCCTACCCCTGTGCGCCTGGAGAAGGCCAAGACCCACAATATCGAGGCCGTGGTGGATCGTCTCGTCGTGCGCGCCGAGAGTCGGCAGCGCCTCAGCGACAGCGTGGCCACCGCGCTGAAATGGGGCGAAGGGCGCTTGATCGTCCTGCGGCAGGACGGCAAATCTCCCGCGGAAGGCTCCGCCGCCGCGGTGCTCGGTGCAGCACCCGTGCAATGGATAACCACCAATTTCAGCATCCACTTCAGCGACCCGGACACGGGATTCAGCCTTCCCGCACTGACGCCAAAGCATTTTTCTTTCAACAGCCATCACGGCGCCTGCCCTGCATGCCAGGGCCTCGGCTCGGAGGAGTATCTCGATACGGAACTGCTCGTGCCCGACCCCGATGTGTCGCTCGCCGATGGAGCCGTGGCTCCTTGGGCAAAGGCGGCCAAGACCCTGCAGGGCTACTACGCCGGCCTCCTGGAATCACTCTGTCGCGCCTACAAGCAAAAGCCTGACACCGCGTGGAAGGATCTGCCCGAGACATTCCAAAAGGCGGTGATGCACGGCACAGGGGAGAAGGTAATCGATATGGCGTGGGGGGAGGGGAGCAAGCGCGAATCGGTGAAGAAACCCTTCGAGGGGGTGATTGCACAGATGCAGAATCTCTACGAGACGACGGAGAGCGAACTCTCCCGCCAGCGCATCCGTGCCTACATGAGCAAGCGCGTATGCGGCGTTTGCGGCGGCGCGCGCCTGCGGAAGGATATTCTCGGAGTCACCCTCGCGAGCGCGGAGAGTGAGAAAAGCATCCATCAGTTTTGCTCGCAGACGGTGAGCGACGCCCGGTGGTTCATCGAGCACCTCGTGCTGGGAGAAGAGGGCAAAGTCATCGCCACCGAGGTGGTGCGCGAGGTGCGGGCGAGGCTCCGCTTTATGGAGGAGGTGGGGCTCGGCTATCTGTCGCTCGACCGCGAGAGCGGCACGCTCAGCGGCGGCGAAGCCCAGCGCATCCGCCTCGCGACGCAGATCGGCAGCGGGTTGGCAGGGTGCCTTTACGTGCTGGATGAACCGAGCATCGGGCTCCACCAGCGCGACAACGATCGGCTCATTACCACTCTGCGCCGCCTCCGCGATCTTGGAAACAGCGTGATCGTGGTGGAGCATGATGAAGACACGATTCGTGCGGCGGATCATGTGCTGGACCTCGGCCCAGGCGCAGGGTTGCGCGGGGGGCACATCATGGCCCAGGGCACGCCGGCCGAGGTCGCACTCGTGGAGGCCTCGCTCACAGGGCAGTATCTTTCCGGCAAGGCGCGCATCCCCGTGCCAAAGCGCCGGGTGCCGCCCAAGACCGACCTGCCACGCAACGGGACGCTGGCACCTAGGCAGGCCTCGCCCGTCGGCTGGCTGAGTGTGGTCGAGGCGGCTGAGAATAATCTGCAACTTGTCACCGCGCACTTCCCGCTGGGCTGCCTCAGTTGCGTCACAGGGGTGAGCGGCAGCGGTAAAAGCACGCTGGTGGACGACATCCTGCGTCGCGCTCTGTTCCGGCACTTCTACCGCAGCAAAGACAAGCCAGGCCGCCACCGGGCACTGCTGGGGTTGGATCAGGTGGACAAGGCGATCATCATCGATCAAACGCCCATCGGCCGCACACCGCGGAGCAACCCCGTGACATACACCGGAGCTTTTGGCTCCATGCGCGAACTTTTCGCCGGGCTCCCCACGTCGCGCGTGCGCGGCTACGACACAGGCCGCTTTTCCTTCAATGTGAAGGGCGGCCGCTGCGAGGCCTGCGAGGGCGATGGCGTGAAGAAAATCGAGATGCACTTTCTCGCCGACGTGTACGTGGAGTGCGAGGTCTGCCGTGGCCGCCGCTACAATCGCGAGACGCTCGAGATCACCTACAAGGGAAAGAACATCGCCGACGTGCTCGACATGACCGTGGACGAGGCATCCCGCTTTTTCCGGAATATTCCCGGCATCTCCGACAAGCTGCTGGCCCTGGAGGATGTGGGGCTCGGCTACCTGCACCTCGGCCAGAGTGGCACCACTCTCAGCGGTGGCGAGGCCCAGCGGGTGAAGCTCGCCGCGGAACTCTCGAAAAAAGCCACCGGTCGCACGGTATACATTCTCGATGAACCGACCACCGGCCTTCACTTCGCGGACATCCACAAGCTCCTGGAGGTGTTGTTGAAGCTGCGGGACGCGGGGAATACGCTCATCATCATCGAGCACAACCTCGAGGTTATTAAATGCGCGGACTGGCTCGTGGACATGGGTCCCGAGGGCGGCACCGGCGGCGGGAGAATCGTCGCCGAGGGTACCCCGGAGGATGTCGCAAAGGTGGACGGAAGCCACACAGGCCAGTATCTTCGCCGAATGTTGATGCCGTGATGAAACCGGAATTCATGCCAGCCATTTTCAGAGTTCGCTCACTGCCACGTCTGTTGTTCGCAGCATGTGTGCTGTCTGCGTCCGCTCCGGTCGCATTCAGCGAGGAGCACGCTTCACTGACCCAGGCGCGCAAGGCGCTTTCGGAAGGGATTCCGCAGGTAGCGATCTACGCGCTGCAAGGCGCAATGGCCACCCCTGGTTTCCCGCCGGCTGAACGCGCTGCCGCCCGGTGCCTGCTCGCCGAGGCCCAGCTCGCCAAGGGCGACTCCACCGGGGCGCTGGAGACGCTCGCCGCTTTTACCGATTCCACGGATACCGCTGCCACCCTGCTGCGGGCCCACGCTTATGCCGCCGAGGGGCGCTGGGGCGATGCGCTGCCGATTTACCAATCCCTCAATGGAGTGGCCGGTATTTCCTCTTCGGCGACGGTGGGCGAGGCGGAGTGCCTGCAGGCACTCGGACGCACCTCCGACGCCGTGGGAGCGCTGGAGCGAATCGTTCATACGGGACAAGTGGGAGTCGCCGCGCGTCTGCGGTACTGCTCGCTCTTGGTGGAGGTGGATCGCATTGCCGACGCACGCGCCATGCTCAAGTCCATCGCCGCCACCTCGCCCGGCGATGAGAATTGGAAGCGTTACATTGAGGCCCGCGTTTTTCTCGCGGAGAACGATCCGCGCGCCGCGCTCGCAATCCTGGAACCCATGCTCCAGGCACCTGCGGGCGAACGCCCCGTCGGCCTTTCAGGCCCCCTCTACGCTGCCGCAACACTGGCGCTCTCGGAGGCAAATTACCTCCCGGGAAATCTGGATACCGCCATCAAGATCCTGGAGACCTTCATCCGCGACAACCCCGACAGCTCCCAGCTTGAGATTGTCTTCCGCCGCCTCGACCAACTTTACGCCCGGGATAAGTCGCCCAAGGAGGGTGTCATGCAGTCATTTGTGGTGGATGCCATCCCCCCCGGAACACAGCGCGAGGCACTAGCCCGCTATTACATCACGCTGATGCAGATGCGCGGAGGACGCTACGCTGACAAGGCTGCGCCCTCCATTACCCAGTTCCTTGCGAAGTTTCCCCAGCACCCGCTAGTCCCGCGGATGCTTGCCCTGCGGTCAGAGATATATCTCGCAACCGTTACGGACGCAAACAAGGTGCAATGGCTGGCTTCCGCGGAAGCAGCCCTCGATCAAGCAGCGCTCGCCGCCACGAACGAGGAAGAGAAGGCCGAGTTCGCATTGCGCACCGCACTCCTCAATTTGAACCAGCGTGAATTTCTCCGCGCGGCGATCCATCTCAAGACTGCGAAAGAATCGCCACGAATGCGAATGAGCGCAGAGTTCAACAGCGCGCTCGCCTGGCTGATGCAGGGAAATCACGAGCTTTTCGAAAAGGAGTTCGAGGAGTTTATGGTGGATGGCGCTCCCAGCCAGCTTGCGGGCAGCTTGCGGCTGGAGCAGGGCCTCGTGAAAGCCCGCGCCAAATCCCCGGATGCGGCTAAAACGCTGGCCGGGTACCTCCGGGAATTCCCGGGGCATTCTCGTAAAGTGGAGGCGCAGCTCGCATTGGCCGAGCTTGCCTTCTTGAAAGGCAACCAAATGGACGCACAGATGTATGTGCAGACCGTGAGCCAAGCCCCGCAATCCCCCGAGATTACAGGTCAGGCGGAGTACCTCTCGATCTTCATCGAGGACGCAAAGCAACCCCGGGACGAAGACCGCGTCGTGGCTCTCGCGAAAGCGTTCATTACCAAATTTCCCACCTCACCGCTCCTGGGCGAAGTGCGTATGAAGCTCGGGCAGGTATACTTTCAGCGCGAGGATTTCCTGAACGCCAGCGAGCAATTCGAGACGCTCGCGCTCGCCGACCCCAAGGGGAACTACGCCGAGACGGCGCT
>JAYUWZ010000093.1:0-4685 GCA_043753265.1 Verrucomicrobiaceae bacterium | reverse complement strand
CGGTTCGCAACAGGTGGAAGTGCGCCTTCGGCGTGTGCTTTGACATGCCGCTCGGAGAGCGCCATCCACCGAGGCTGCGCCTCTTGGGAAACGATGCGCGGAAATTACTTTAGGCAACCGTTCTAAACAGATGGGCGCTTTGCGCAGTGCTTTCTCATACCGCTCCGAGAGCGCCATCCACCTTCCATCCGCATTCGCGACATTTTTCGAGGATGCCTATTCCGTACAAGCAAAAGGCCGGGCTTTTGGCCCGGCCTTGCTGAAAAGTTATTGGCTGTGTGCTTAGCGAGGGGGCAGAGCGGGGGAGCCGACGGCACCGGCACCAGCAGCTTCTTCCACGTTCACCTTGTCTTCACCGGTGTAAATCACGTCATCACCAGGCTGCACGTAGGTATTGCGGGCAAAGGTTCCCGGCAGAATGTCTGCGATGGATTGGGTTGCCTCCACATTGGTGATTTTCACGCGGCCAATTGCCTGGCCATTGCGAACCACGATGAGAATCTTGTTTGCAGCGCCACCCTTCTTGTCTCCGAGGCTGGTCACGCAGAAGCCCCATCCGGCATTCACTGCAAGGACTTTTCCACGAGCACCCTTTTCCATGATGCCGTCCTTATATCGGGTGATAACCTTGTTGTCGCTCGCTGCTTTGACTTCAAGTGTCTCTTTCTCGCTCTTGAGCGCAGCGACTTCAACTTTGAGATTTTCCCCTGTGGCAGTCAGCGTCGCAACCGTGGCTTCCAACTCCTTGTTCTTGTTGGTCAGGTCGGTAATCTTCGTTTTGATGGAATCGATGGCCTTCAAGCCTTCACCGGGGAAAGCCTCTTCGATTGCCTTCTGGATGCCTGCAAGGTCACCCTGCGCCTTGGTCAGCTCACCTTGGGCGGCCGTCAGGTCAGCCTTGGCCTTGGTCTCGGCCTCAATTGCCGTGGCGAGCTTGGCCTTGGTGTCCTCAAGGTCGCCCTTGGTTTTCGTCAGCGTGTCCTCGGTTTCCTTCAAGGTCGCCTTGGTCTTGGTGAGTTCCGTGACGGTGGAATCCAGCTTGCTCTTCACCGCCACTCCCTTGGATTGAAGGGTTTCCACGAGCTTCTGGCTTTCAAAACCAAGATAGGCTGCGGCTGCTGCGATGATAAATGCGATTAAGGAGAACCATTTGGCCATAGGATCGAGGTGGTTTAGTGTAAAGAGTTTGGTGGTCTGGGGCGGCGTGGGAGAACGCCCTAAATTGGTGAGATGCTGTGTTTAAGCGGCGCCCTTTTTCTTTTGCAAGGGGTTTCCGCAAAATATTCCGCACTTTTCATTTTGCCGTCCGCCCCCGCAAATGCCACATTCCTATTTCCGTCAGGGGCCACGGATGAAAGGCTGGCGAACCCCGCTAGGTCCGGAAGGAAGCAACGGCAGCTTGCCCTTTCTTGTCGTGGTACCCTGGCGGACCCCTTTTTCAAGGGGTCTGCCAAGAGGCCTGCGAACAGTAGATTCTGGGAGCGAGCGAACACGGGGTATTTGTCGCATACCGCCAGTCCCCACGCAAGCCGGGTAAACAGTAGTAAACGCTCTGTCACGAACGGATGGCAATGTGCAGCGGCAAAAGGTGAGGTGATGAAACTTGCTCCATCCAGCGCGGGTGGTCGATGGGGAGATATTTGAACGTCGCACGGTTTTCCTGCCGCCCTCCACCGCAGCCCCCCCCTTCCAGAGCTGGAGCAAGCTCCAGCACTCCAGATCTTGCGATTCGAACAGGGCTCGATTGTTCTCAGTCAAGCCCCCGTCACGCGCACAAACCGAAATCGCGCATCATACCGCCCCCGGTTATGCGCCCGGCAGCACTTGATGCAGGCCGATTCCCGCTTCAACGGCTTCACCCGCGCCACCGTAATCCCGCAGCCGGGGCAGCGATAGTGGTGCCGCCGCGCGATGGCCCTGCGCGGCAACGGCAAATCGTGCGTGCGCTTTTCATCCGCCAGCCCGAGGTCGCGACAGGCCTGCCGCCACTCCGCGCCATGCGGCTGGATGCGCCGCCCCACCCGCTCATGCGCGAGCAAATGCGCCAGTTCGTGCCGCAACGTGCGCGACACTTCCTCCTCACCAAATTCCAACAATCGCGGATTCAGCGTTACCAGCGATTTGCCCGGATACGCCATCCCCGCGGTGCTGCGCATGCGCGTATTCCACCGCACCTGCACGCGCCCCGCGAGTGCCGCAGCGCCCGCCGCCGCAAGCAGCCTGCGCGACTCCACGAGCAGCGGTGCGGCATCGAGCTTACCAAAAGTGCGAGCCTTCTTTGCCACCGGCACCTTCGGCGCAGGCTCCGCAGAAGCAGGCTGCGCCGGCCCTGGCGACGGAACATCCAGCTCCGGAAGCCGTCGCCCAAACAACCGTTTGATGAAGTCAAACTGCATGGCTCAGGCGGCAGCGCGCAGCCGGGCAAAGACGCGGCCCATTCGCCCAATCGCGTCCTCGATTTCCTCCGCCGTGGTCGTGCTCCCGAGGCTGAATCGCACCGTGGCCTGCGCGAGTTCCACCGGCACACCCATGGCGAGCAGCACGTGCGAGGGCTGGATGCTCCCCACCATGCACGCCGAGCCGCTGCTCGCGCAGATGCCCGCGAGGTCGAGCCCGATGAGCACGCTCTCGCCATCAAGCCCCGGAAAGCTCACGTTGAGCGTATTCGGCAGGCAATCCGCCGGGGCCCCATTGCGCCGCGCATCCGGCACGAGCGAAAGAATTCCCTCCCACAGCCGGTCGCGTAGCGCTGCGATGCGTGCACCGTCCATGCCTGCGATAGCCAGCTCCGCGGCCCGCGCCATGCCGGCAATCGCCGCCGTATTCTCCGTGCCCGGCCTGCGCTCGCCTTCGTGGCTACCGCCATGGCCGATGCGATCGAGCGCGATCCCCGCGCGCAGCCACAGCAGCCCGGCGCCCTGCGGCCCGCGAAATTTATGCGCCGCCAGCGACACCGCATCAAAAGGCCCCGCGCCCAGCGGAGGTAGCGTTTCCTTGCCAAAAGTCTGGATCGCATCCGTGTGAAAAAACACCCCTCGCTCCCGGCACAGCGCCGCCAGTTCCGCCACCGGATTCCGCACCCCCGTCTCGTTGTTGGCCGTCATCACAGAGACCATCACCGTCTCCGCAGTCAGCGCCGCTTTCAGCGTGGCCGGGTCCAGTTTCCCGATTGAGTCCACCGGCAGCACCGACACACGAAACCCCTCCTTTTCCAGCGCCTCGCAAGCGTGCAACACCGCGTGATGCTCCGTCGCGCAGGTAATCACATGCCGCCCCTTTGACGCGTGTTTCCGCGCCAGACCGAGGATTGCCAGGTTGTCCGATTCCGTCCCCCCGCCAGTAAAAATAATCTCGTGCGGCTTCCCCCCCAGCAGCCGCGCGAGGCGGTCGCGTGCATCATCAATCGCCGCCCGCGTTTCCCGCCCCGCAGAGTGAATCGAGGACGGATTCCCATGATGCTCCCGCAGATAAGGCAGCATCGCCTCCAGCACCTCCGGCGCAAGCGGAGTCGTGGCATTGTGGTCGAGATAGATGGGCTTTGGCACAGCAGGGAAACTAAACGTCCAACGCCCAACGTCCAACATCCAACGCCCAATGCGCAAGCGAGGGTCGGGGAGTTCTCATTGAAATTTGTGAGTCGTCGAAAATAGACAACTCCAGGCATGCAGAAAAACCGTCCAAACGTCGCCTGCTCATTGGACGTTGGGCGTTGGATGTTGGGCGTTGGACGTTTGTGCGGACGCCAGCCACCCCACGCACTGCCGCGCCCAATACGTAATAATAAGGTCCGCCCCCGCCCTCTTGAACGCCATCATCTGCTCCATCACCGCCGCTCGTTCATCGATCCACCCGCGCGCCGCCGCGGCAATGACCATGGCATACTCCCCGCTCACCGTGTACACCGCCGTGGGCAGGCCAAAGCGTTCCTTGATGCGCCACACCAAATCCAAATACGGCAGCCCCGGCTTCACCATCACGATGTCAGCGCCCTCCGCGATATCCAGCTCCACCTCGCGCAGCGCCTCCAGCGCGTTCGCGCTGTCCATTTGGTACGTGCGCCGATCGCCTGCACTCGGAGCGCTCTCCGCTGCATCGCGAAACGGCCCGTAAAAAGCCGACGCAAATTTCGCCGCGTAACTCATGATGATCACGTGCTCAAAGCCCGCCGCATCGAGCCCGGCGCGAATCGCCCCGATGCGCCCGTCCATCATGTCGCTCGGCGCAATCACATCCGCCCCGGCGCGTGCATGCGACACCGCCGACGCCACCAGCAACTCCACGCTGGAATCATTGTGTACATGTGGCACGCCATCGTGCAGTTCCATCAGCCCACAGTGTCCGTGGATCATGTATTCGCACAGGCACACATCGGTGATCACCAGCAGCGTCGGCACCTCCCTTTTCAATAAGCGCACCGCCATCTGCACGATTCCCATCTCCGCATACGCCTGCGTCGCGCGCTCGTCCTTGTGCGCTGGAATTCCAAAAATCAGCACCGCCCGCACCCCCGCCGCATGCGCCCCCCGCGCCTCCGCCAGCAACTCATCGAGATCGAGCTGAAACACCCCCGGCATCGAGGCCACCGGTGCGCGACCCTTCACCTTCTCCGAAACAAAAAGCGGCAGGATGAAATCGTCCGCAGTCAGCGTATGCTCGCGCACCAGCGCGCGAAGCTGGGGGGAATT
>JAYUWZ010000092.1:0-2104 GCA_043753265.1 Verrucomicrobiaceae bacterium | reverse complement strand
CCGTCGGCATGGTGGGTATCATCGATGACGCCAAGCACATCACCACGCAAGAGTTCAAGACCGATGGCGATGTGGTGCTGCTGGTTGGCGAGATCGGCCACGAGATGGGTGCCTCGCACTACCTCAAGGTGCTCCATGGCAAAAAAGCCGGACGCACCCCGCGCCTCGACTTCGCCCGCGAAAAAGCCGTGCAGGCCGCAGTGCTGGGGCTCATCCGCTCCGGCAAGGTGAAGAGCGCTCACGATTGCAGCGAAGGCGGCATCGCCGTCGCACTCGCCGAGTCCTGCATGGGAGCCGAGCACGGAGCTGAGATTCAACTCACCGCCACCGGCCTGCGCCCCGAGCAAGTCCTCTTCAACGAAAGCCAGAGCCGCATCGTGCTCAGCGTCGCCAGCGCCGACGCCGACGCCGTGCTCGCCGAACTGGAAAAGCAAAACGTCCCGGCTCAGCGCATCGGCACCGTCGGCGGTGACATGCTCTCCATCTCCACCGGCAGCGATCGCTACGCCTGGTCCATCGAAGACTTGCATGCCAAATGGCATGGGAGCATCGCGAAGGCGATGGAGGCGTAATCCAGCACTGCAAAGCGCTCCGAAACGAACAGCATTGATGCAGACATTTCTCGCGGGCTGCATACGAATTCCATGCGAGGCGGAAAGTCCTCGCAATATTTGACGATTCATTCCGCCTAAAGGCGGGACTATGTACGCGCCTGTCACATGCGCATTGGACGTGCCCTACCCCGCGCTCGGCATGGTGCGCATCGGGTCCACCTCGGCCTCGTAATTGATCCCCTCCAGCCCAAAGCCGAAGAGCCTCAAAAACTCCGCGCGATAGCCCACGATGTCGCTGAGCTCGGCGAGGTTTTCGGTGCTTACTTTTTCCCAGAGCGCGGCTACTTCGGCCTGCACGTCCTCGCGCATTTCCCAATCGTCGATGCGGATGCGGCCATCTTCGTCTGGCTGCGGACTCGCGCCGGGTGCGAGCCGTTCCGCAAACAACCGCTGGATTTGCTCGATGCAACCCTCGTGCGTGCCTTTCGCTTTCATGATTTTGTAGAGAAGCGAGATGTAGAGCGGCACCACGGGAATGGCGCTGCTGGCCTGCGTCACGAGCGCCTTGTTCACGCTCACCCATGCACTGCCTTCGAGGTTCGCGAGCTTCGCGCTCAGGCGATCCGCTGTTTCGTAGAGATGATCCTTGGCCCGGCCAATCGTCCCATTCTTGTAAATATCCCACGTGAGCGACGGCCCGATGTAGCTATACGACACCGTCAACACGCCGGGAGCCAGTACCCCTGCCGCGCTCAGCGCATCGATCCACATTTCCCAGTCCTCGCCGCCCATTACCGACACGGTGTCCGCGACCTCCGCTTCGGTCGCGGGCTCGATGCTCACCATGTTTACCGCGCCCTTGTCCGTATCCACCGTCTTGTTCTTGTAGGTCTCACCGATGGGCTTCAGGCAACTCTTGTGCGTCACTCCGGTCTTCGGGTGCGTGCGGCGGGGGCTGGCGAGTGAATAAATCACCGCATCCACCTGCCCCAGGTCGGCCTTGATGGTGGCAATCACCTCGTCCTTGATGGCGTCCGAAAACGCATCGCCATTGATGCTCCTGGCATACAACCCCGCAGCGTGCGCCTCCTTCTCGAAAGCAACCGAGTTATACCAGCCAGCGGTCCCAGTGCGATCCGCCTCGCTCGGCTTTTCAAAAAAGACGCCCAGAGTCGCAGCGCCGCCCGCAAAGGCAGGGACGATGCGGCTCGAGAGGCCGTAGCCGGTGCTGGATCCGATCACGAGCACCCGCTTGGGCGCGCCTTCGATGGGGCCTTTGCTCCGTACGTATTCGATTTGCTGCCGCACATGGGCCGCGCATCCATCCGGGTGTGCCGTGGTGCAGATGAATCCGCGAATCTTTGGCTTGATGATCATGTCCCCAAAGTGGGCGAGCATCGCGCATGGCGTCGAGTATTTTTCCTCCCCTGCCAGTGAGCAAAGACGCATCCTGGCGATGTGGTGCTCATCTGCGGATAGAGACAAGTAGCGTAGGTGGATGGCGTCCTCCGAGCCCCCACGGCTCTGCCGTCTCTTCGCGAGTTACCATT
>JAYUWZ010000091.1:0-4692 GCA_043753265.1 Verrucomicrobiaceae bacterium | reverse complement strand
TCTGCTCATCGCATCTATCGCCGATAATCCACCCCTCTCCCACAACCGACCAAAAACAAACGACTTACAAAGCCCGATTATCGGCGACGCCCCATCGCCGATAATCCCAGACAAATGGGAAAAACGGCTTAACGCAGAAAGCGCAACAACTGCAACAACCCCAGTTCCTCTGAAAATGCCTCAATGCCCGAATGCGCAAAAACCTCCCACCCGTCGCATGCGAGTTGGACGTTGGGTGTTGGGCGTTCAGCGTTGGACGTTTTCTCCCCCGTTCCATTTTGCAAAATGCCACCACCTCAGCTACATCTACTGCCATGACGCTTCGGGTTCTCGCACTTCTCATCGCATTTGGAATCGCCTGCGCACAGGCTCAGGAGTTGCCCTTTGATACGGTATTCAAGGGCCGTGAGCGGTTTCAGAGCCTTGTCACCCAACTCAAGCCCAAGGTCGCCCAAATACGTGCCCTTTCCATCGGCGACCGCGTCGCTTGGTTTGGTCGCGTCTTCGTCGGCACCCCCTACAAGGGCTATACGCTGGAGATTCACGACAAAATCGAAGCCCCCTCCGTCAATCTGCATGGCCTCGATTGCTGGACCTTCTTCGAGGTCGCGCTCGCCTTTGCCCGCATGGTCGAGGAGCCCGAGGAAAACTGGACTCCCCAGACCATGCTCAAATACATCGAGAAAGACCGCTACTGGGGCGGTCGCTGCACCGGCTCCTACCTCTCGCGGCTCCACTACCTCGAGGATTGGCTGCACGACAACCACAAGCGCGGCCTCGTCAAAGACCTCACCCGATCCCTCGGCGGGCGCGGTGTGCGTAACTCTGCCATTGAGATGACCACCAATTGGAAAAGCTACCGCTATATGGCCGCCAGCCCCGCACTCCGTGCCGGCATCGCCAAGCTCGAGGAGCGCCTGCGCGACGACCCCTTGGTGATGATTCCCAAGTCCCAGGTTCCCAGCATCGAGGACCAAATCCAGAATGGCGACATCATCGGCATCGTGTCGAAGGATGGTGACGCCTGCGGCACCTCCCACGTAGGCGTAGCCATTCGCAAAGGAAAAGTCCTCCATTTCATGCACGCGAGTTCACCCCGCAACGCTGGCAAAGTGGTCATCGACAGCCGTCTCAGCGAATATCTCAATCGTTACCCCAAGCACGAAGGCATCCTGGTCGCGCGCCCGTTGAAGTAATGGAGAATGCCTTACACCACTTTAAGTTTGTGTCACCAAGGGATTCCTGCGACAAGCCGCTCATGTCTCTCCTTAAAACATGCGTGGCTGTGGCAGCACTGGGCTTGGCGGCAGGTTCCTCGGCAAATGCGGCCATCGTGTTAAATACGGGTTTTGAAGAGGTTAGTTTTGCCGCAACAGGGCTGACTGATTTCAGCAACATCACCGTTCCCACGCTCACCCTGGGTGCGGGCATCAGTGGCTCCAAGGCACTCGACTTCGGAAGCGACGGAGCTTCGGTTACCGGCTCCATGACCATCGCAGAGATCTCCATTTTCTCGATGTTCGGAAAGTACAACGGCAGTGCGGGAACGAGCGCGGGAACGATGGGCTTTGGGTGGACGAAGGCGACTGGAGACTTCAATCCCTTCAACGGTTCCGGCACAGGTGTAGTGCCTACCAATCACGTTACCGTCGGCGTGGCTCGCTCCGCCGGGAATATTTTCCGGCTCGCTGTCGGCAATGGCACCACGGGATCGATGAACACCTTTTTCGGCAATACGGTGGGAAGCCTTACAAGTGGCAATTTCTACCGTCTCGAGGGCACCGTTCTCTACAACTCTCTCACCGGAACATTCACATTCAATGATGTGTCGCTCGATGACTTCGGAGCCACGGGCAGCACGCTGGTCACAGCGGATATTCTCTCTGGAACTGGCCAGACCCTGACGGTGCCCGGCTTTGGCGACACGGCGAGGGGTCTTTTTGTGACGAATCGCGACCGCGGCTTTCAGGTCACGGATAACTATTACCTGGAAACCGTTCCCGAGCCCGTGACATCAGGCATGGTCGCCATGGGCGCGCTCACGCTGCTCCTGCGCCGCCGCCGCCTTTAGGTACGTGAGACGTAGAGCGGTGAGACGAAAGTGCGGCCCCTCGGTGGCCCACTAAGTCGCGGGACGATCCGCGAGTTCCGCCTTGCGCTCGTCATCCGGCAGGTAGCGCGAGCCGATGAACCATATCACGCTGGCCGCAATGACGAGCGGCGAAACGAGCAGGAAGGCATCGTTCCAGGAGGAGATCCGGGCAATCCACCCAATCAGGGGAGGGGAGATGGCATCCCCCAGCGCATGGATGATGAAAATGTTCACCGCGAAGGCCGTGGCCCGCATGCTGGAGCTCGTCACATTGGCCAGCGCCGTGTTGGCCGGTCCGGTATTGAAGAAGAGGAAAAAGACTGCGCCAAAGACGGCCACCCAAGCCATGGGGAAGGGAGCCCAAAGCATCGCAAGCATGCACGGAAACGCCAGCAGGATTGCCCAGCCGGAGACCAGCAAGTATGCGCCTTTCACACGGTTCCGCAGCTTGTCGCCGAGCCAGCCGCCGAGGAACGTGGAGATGATTCCCGCGCTCACTACAATGAGCCCGAACCGGGTGTTGACCACCTGCACCAATTCCATCTTGCGGGCGGCTGCCATTTGGAAAGGCGCCGAGGTGGGGTTCATGGAAAGCAGCGCCCTGCTCCCCTCCTGGTCCAGCATCCGCATGGTGATATACTCCGGCACCCACACCGACATGCCGCCGATGACAAACGTCATGGCCGTCATGGCTGCGGTGTTTGCGACATACGAAGGAATTTTGAAAAGCGACAGCGCCTCCTTGAAGAACGGCTGCCTCGGCGTTTTCTGTGCCGTGAAGTTTCCCGGGTCCTTCATGAGGAGACAGATTGCCGCGAGCAGCAGGCCCGGCGGCACTACGAGATAGAAGGCCCAGCGCCAGTCCTTGAGCCAGGCATACATGGCACCGCCATAGATGTAACCAAGCGCGCTGCCCACCGGGATGGCGAGATAGAAAAGCGACATCACCCGGCCGCGGCGCTCCGGCGGAAAGTAATCGGAAATCAACGCCGGGGCCGCGGGCCCGTAGCCCGCTTCGCCGATGCCCACAAGCACGCGAGTGGTGAGCAGCAAGGCGTAGCTGCTGGCGAGCCCGGTGAAGCCGCTCGCCAGGCTCCACAACGCCACGCTTCCAGCGATGAGCCACCATCTCGACATTCGTACCGCCAGCACCCCGAGCAGCGGTGCGCCAATCATGTAGGCGTAAAGAAACACCGTGGTGAGAAAGCCGAAGCTTTCCTCAGAGAGTTGGAACTGGCCGCGGATCGGGGAACTCAGCGCATTCAGTACGGTCCGATCAAGGTAGTTGAAAAGGTTGATCGCCAGCAATAGCAACAAGGCGCGCTTTGCTCCGACGCGGGACTTTTGGGCTGGCTGTGTCTCGCTCATCGCGCGGCAGAAAAGGGAGTCTCGCGCGGAACGCCAAGCCTCAATTGGCGGGAGGCCTCAAATTCACGATCTTTTCCTCAGTTCAAAGCTCACTGGGTGCCCGGCTCAAAAACCCAGCACGCGGGTCTCAGTCTTCGTGGAGCCCGAGGTCTTGGTCTCCTTGAGTTGCTTCACTTTCTCAGGAGGCAGTCCCGCTGCGTCGAGGGCAGCCTCCGCAGCCGCTGCATCCTTGGCCCGCCACGTTTGGAAAATCTGCTCCACCGAATGGGTGCGCTGCTCCGCATCCTGAACACTCTTGGCCCAATCCATCGCCGCCGCGGGATCCTTTTGGGCAACCATCATTGCGTAGGTTCTACGTGCGCCATCCAGTTCAGGGCCCTGCGGCTGTTTTGCCAGCCATTCGCCGGTGGCCTTTGGGTTTTGGTAACCCCATTGGCCGGCCACGCGGTCGTAGATGCGTGCCCTTTCCTTCTCGTCCGCAGCGCCTTCCAGCATGAAGTCGGCAGCCACCTCGGGACGGGTCATCAGCATCATGCTCCCGGCACTTTCGCGGACTAGCTTCTGATCCTCCTGCGGGAGGGAACGTATCCATTTCATCGCGGCCTCCGGGTCGCTCATTGCCCACTGGCTGGCGATGGGGCCTTGGATTTTCTGCCGCTGCTCTTTTGGTAGACTGGTCGCGCGCTCCAGCAACCGCTTGCGCGATGTTTCGTCCTGAGCGCTCCCCGCGATGCCATTGATCGCCATGGCCATGGATCGTTCGTCGAGGCCCTCCAGGCGCTGGAATGCGGTGTCGAGGTTGCGGGAGGCCATGCCTGCAAAAATCATGCTGAGACCCATCTGCGAAACCTGCTCGTTGCCATCGTCCTTGCGTTCGGTCTGGTACCAGCGCCATGCGGCATCGGGGTCGCTTCGGGACCAGGCGCCGAGGACCGCGGCCCTCACTCCCATGTCGAAGGCACCTTTGCTGGGGATCTTTTCCTCCGCATAGGCGAGCGCGGCCTTGCCGTCTGTCTCCGCCCATTGCCCGAGCAGCATGGAGTAAAACATCATTCGTTGCTGGGGTTCCTTGACGGTTTTTTCGACCTCGGCCAATGCCTCCTGCAACTGGGATTCGTCGAGTTCCGCGAGAGGTGCCATCGCGCGAAGCATGCCGCGAAAATTCATCATCCCGCCCATGCCGGAGCCGAACTCCACCCGCGCCCGTGCAATGAGCGCGGCGACATTGGCCT
>JAYUWZ010000090.1:0-2108 GCA_043753265.1 Verrucomicrobiaceae bacterium | reverse complement strand
GCGTGAGCGAGAGCGCGCCCCCCGTCGTGCAGAGCACGGTCTGGTGGGAGTACCAGGTGCCGATGGTGCCTTCGTGCAGGCCGTAGTCGATGGCCGCTGCGCTGCAGCTCGGCGCCCATGACAGCGCCAGGGACCCGACCGGGACGGTCTTGGTGACCAGGAAGGGGGGGCCTGCCACGTCGTAGGAGACCGGCACGGCGCCGGGCAGCGTGGGCGGGGCCGCGCAGTTCAGCGTCGCGCAGTTCGTGCCCGGGAATTGCCACGTCCCGCCCAGGTCCGCACAGGTTCGCGCGTCCAGATTCACGCACGAGTCATCCGGCATGCAGCACGCTCGCACGGTGCAGACTTCGGTCGCGCACGTCGAGCCCGCGCCCATCGGCACGCCATCGCCGGCCGAGCAGAGCGCCGGCTCGATATCCGTGCACGAGAAGTCGCGATGGCAGCAAGCTTCGACAGGAGGGATGCAGACGGTGGTCGCGCAATCCGACCCGACCGTTGCCCACGACGTCCACGAGGCGCACGTGGGTGATGTCGAACAAATCCACAGCGCCCGACATCACCAACGGATGCGACGCCAGTTCCGCCAGATCGAAAGGAGTGGCGAAAGTGGAGCCGTGTTTGCCCGCCAGGTTGTAGACATTGGTCATGTCGTAGAGTTGGAAAGTGCCCGCTGTGGATACCCGCCCCGTGTTGAGCGAGATGGACGGAAACCGGACAAAGTCCGACCCGTTGCTGGAGACTTCAACATAGGCAAGCTCACTCAAGAAACCCGGGGAAGGCCCGGACGCAAAGCCATTTTCACGAATCGCCAAATCAGGCCCCGGCCCATCGTAGATGCCGTCGGGGTAAAGAAAGGTGACGGAACCGGGGGCATCGATGCCAAAAAAGCCGTATGTATCCAGGGGATCGGCGAGGTTTCCAGCGAAAGGAAAGAAGTTCGTGGCTCCGCTTCCTGCATGAAAGGCGGTCGGCTCGGTGCCGATGGCAGGCGGGCTGGCGGGGTCGTACAATTCACCTAGGGAAAAGATGCCGCTGGCCGCCGCAGGGTTGCGGAAATTGGGGCCCAGGCCCGGTGATGGGGCATAGAGGCTCACGGTGGTGGCCCAGGTGGTGATGGAGGCGACAGGGATGGGAGTATCCGGCCCGGCCCCTCCATTGTAGCTGGTGAATGGGCCGGCAATGGCCGTGGCCCCGAGTGAGAGCGCGGCAAGGATGCGCACGCTGGATGTGGTCAGGACGCGTACGCGCACCGTCAAGGCAATGGCTTTCGCGAGAAAGCCGGTGGTTTCTTTCATTATGGTCTCTGTGTTTTGGTTATGTGGCAGAGAGACCAGAACGCGCCGGGCCATCCCGGAATCGGGACGACAGGCCGCAACACGAATGAACGCGCGACGGCAGAGCCAGCGTGTGAGCTGATCTCTCATTCTTCTTACGTGCGAAGAAGTTGCCGCCCCGCACTCGCGGAACGGCCAATGAGCGTCGACCGGGGAAATGTTCTGGCTTCTGGCTTGCGGCAATTGGGCCACGGAGTCGTGACTTTCATGCCTTCCTTTTTCCCGCCTTCGCCACCACCCGAGGGTGATGACTGGCTGCCTTTCGGCTTGGGAAATCGTATCCAGTTACAGCAGCGCAACTGCCTCCGATTTTCACGGAGTTCCTTCGCACCGGTCGCGATATTGAGCTCGCAAAGAACTGCCCGAGGTATGCCCGCGAGATACGGGAGCATCAAGCGGAAACTGGAAGTGATGCGTGTCCCAGATGTGATTTAAAGTGGAAGCGGCAATGGATCGAAACCCGGAGGGTTTACGGACCGTAGCCCCGGATAACATCCGGGGTATGGACGCGTTGTGCTTGCAACCCGGATGGGTTGCCGGAGAGGTCAATTTCACCTCAACCCCCACTCATTTCAATTTACAGCCGCGTGCTCCAAGCCTTTCTGATCCTCAATGGAAACGCAGCCCATCGATGCGAACGTCCAAACCCCTGCCTTCTTGGATTGCTTCGCGTTCTTCGCGCCCTTTGCGGTTAATTACCACCTCCCCTTCATCCCTTGGCGCCTTGGCCTCTTGGCGGTTCATTCGCTCGCCGATCTACCGCCCTGCATCTGC
>JAYUWZ010000089.1:0-4696 GCA_043753265.1 Verrucomicrobiaceae bacterium | reverse complement strand
TTCATTGCACAATTCAGGATCTGAACAATCTGTGGCTCATAATGGCTCTCATTCAGAAGGAGGGCTACCGGCTATCGCCACGTCCTCCGGCCTCGCATCAAACCAAGCCCCGCAGGGCTCCTTGAGAATGCCGAGCTCGACTCTGTAACCAGCCGCTTTTCGCTCACCCCTTCCAACCGCGCCCCTGAATGTTTTTCGCCACACCCCCCATTTTCCGCTGGCACTCCCGCTAAAATCTGCTTTTCTTTTCGGCCCTGCCAAACGGCACTATGCGCGGTTAGCTTAGTGGTAGAGCGTCCGCTTCACACGCGGAAGGTCGCAGGTTCGAACCCTGCACCGCGCACCAATTCCCCCGAGTGACAATTTGTGTCACTCAGTGCCATTTCGTGCCGAACTTCCTCACTCGAAGGGGTTTCCGATTCACTACGCTCGCTGCCATTCGCGCCATCCCGTGACGCGTCGCGACAAGGAAAGTCAGTAGTAACTGTGTCGTGGACTGTGTGTGCTCCCCGCGTCTTCAGAAGTGAAGGAAGAGCATCGATGGCCTTCCGCAGCGGAAGTTGCGAACTGTCCGTGTAGGTTTTCATCGTCAGCTTGATGTCGCTATGGCGCATCAGTTCCATCGCGACGCGAGGAGCTGCCCCAGACAGCGATACAAGCATTTGGAAGGTAAGGCGAAGCGCGTGGAAATCCGCGCGCCGACCTTCGGCATCCGTGAAAGGAATCTTCGCTGCTTTCAAGTCAGCGCGCATCCGTTCCATGCGCGGAATAAGGCCCGCGAAAACCTTACCTTTCCCTCCGGTTTCAGTCCGCAATTTCCGCAACTCCTCCGCCAGTTCCATGTCGATTGGTTGTTGCTGCGTTTCCTTCCGCCCCTTCGCGATACAGGCGCGGATGCGAATGAATGGCGTCGCGACATCGAGCGACAGGTCCGGCCAAGCGAGCTTTTGCAATTCACCCCGCCGTAGTCCGGTCTTCACCGCCGTCAGATAAGTGACGCGCCGAAGTCCCGCGATTGCGAGCAACCGCACCAACTCGTCCGACGTGAACGCGCGCCGCCGAACCATCTTCTCACCGTGCGTGGCGACCTTCTCCACCACTGCGAGCGGATTGTGGGCGACCTTCCCGTGGCGCATCAGCCAGGACAAAAGCGACACCGCCGCCGTCAGATACTCGTTGAGCGTTTTGGCAGATTTCTTCTGTTTCTTCCGCCATGCGCAGAAAGAATCCGCCGTGACGTCACTTGCCCGTTTCCAACCGCACGCCCTGGACATGGTCTCCAACTGGTGCCGGAGTCCATTGATGTACTTCTCGTCCCGGCCCACCGCATTCCGTTCCGCCAAGAACGCCTCA
Organism: Verrucomicrobiaceae bacterium; assembly: GCA_043753265.1. Classification (GTDB taxonomy): domain Bacteria; phylum Verrucomicrobiota; class Verrucomicrobiia; order Chthoniobacterales; family Chthoniobacteraceae; genus SXWH01. Next base: position 3,343 of record JAYUWZ010000089.1, on the reverse strand, counting down.
ATTGAGTCGGTCAACGGTAGCTGCGCGGTTTCCCGTATCTCTTTGGGCGCGAGCAAGCCCTCTCGCTCCCGCTCAGCTTCGGTCACCATCCGCCGCAGTTTGGCCTTGGCCACTTCCTTGTCGGTGGTTTCCAAGCTCACCTCGATTTCTTTGCAATCCCCGGAGAGCCGATACCGGCCCCGCCAGATCTTCGAGCGAACCTTCCGGCCCTTCACCTTCCGCGTGTTTTGGTAGACGTACATAAAATCGATTATCGGTTTTGACGCAGCTTTTCCTGATACCGTGCGATGTCCGATTCGAACCATCGCACCGAGCGCCCTACTTTGACCGGCTTGGGAAATTCACCTTCCGCAACAAGGCGCCAGATTTTGCGAGTGCTCGCCAGGAGACGAGCGGCGACCATCTTGAGGTCGAGCATTTGTTCTACGGTGACAGAGTTCACTTGCCGCCCTCCGCTCCTTTGTTTCCTGCCACTTCCTTTCGCCACGCTTTGCATTCCGCGAAGGGTATATACACGATGGCCAGCTCCTTGAGCTTTTTGGTTCCGCCAAAACGAGTCTTCGTCTGGCCAACGAGCTGAAAACAAAAAGCGGTGAGTTTGCCCGCCTTGAGGCGCTTGTGAACGCCCGCTCTGGTCACTGCCACATAATTGGCAGCGCCTCCTGGTGACACACATGGACCGATAGATTCGCACATATCCTCCAGCCACGCTGTCATCTCTGCGTGACTTCCTTTTTGGCGAAAGAACCGCGTCCCGGGATCTGCCTTTCCGGCGCGCTTCGCGAACTTTGGAGGAATCGAGATCAACATGCCAATAAAAGGACGTCTAAAGCCTAAATCGAAGTTGCCGTTTCGTCAACTCGCTTAGTATCAAAAACAGCCGAAAAATGAACAAAAAAGCGGCGCCCAGGATTGCTCCCGAGCGCCGCTTTGAGGCCTGTGATACTCCTACTTCGCCATCTCCATCAGCCGTGCCTCCGCCTCTCGCCGGCGCACCATCCCCGCCTCAATATCCGTCCCGCGCCAGATCCGCTTCATAGCCCGCAACTGTCGCGCGATTTCCGCGTAATCCCGCGCGGCGGTCAGCCCGCGAATCGCCCGCATCTCCGCCCTCCGCGGCCCGGCCATCGAGTCTCCGCGGTTGAACGTCAGCGAAAGCAGCGCCGCCTGTGCGTTCGGGTGCAGCTCCCCAAAGTGCGGATACGTCCGGGCGCACAGCGCGTAGAACCTCGCCACCGTCACTTCCGCGAACACGTCCTCCGCCAAGTTCCACGACACCGCGATGTCCCGCAGCGCCGCGATCCGCCCCTTCGCAGCCGTGCCCGTCAATCCGGCCGTCGCCGCCAGCCGATCCCGCTGCTCAAACCTCCGCCAGTCCTGAAGGATCACAGCCGCCGAGTTGTATCCGCAGTCATACCCCACACCCACGGTCACCCCGGATGCGAAACCCGGCCAGGTCGGGCGCGAGAGGAAGCGCTCATAGTAGCGCTGCCCTCCGCCCACCTCGAACTCATACAGCAGCGCCCGGCCTTCGTCCGTCAGCTCCGGTTTCGGCGGCAACCCGACGCGTTGCGCCTCCGCCGCCGAGGCCAGACCTAGCGAAAGAAGAACAGATACCCAAAACCGGCGAGAAGAATGAGAGTGATGCATGCGTCGTAGAGGTCGTCTTTGAGAGGAGGCTGTTGAGTGCCCCGCGTGCTGTTCTGCGCGCGGAAGCCGAAAAGGTGGGACTGCACTTGCCCCACCAGGGCGCAGAGCAAAATGGCTCCGCCGTAGTTGTAGAGGTAGCCGACGATCACACCCGGATCGTCGATGACCGCCCGGCCCGTGAGATGTTCGACGAACACAATCGCCGCCCAGATGAAGAACAGCGCCAGCGCCGGGAAAAGATAAAGCTCCCGGTGCCGTCGCAGATGAATGAGGAATTGTTGCATAGTGTGGTTGAGCGCTTTCTTGCCTCCATTCACTCACGCCCCGAAGCGAAGGAGTTTGAAGTAAAAGCCTCCGGCCAGAATCAGCACCGCGAGCGCGACCCATGCCGCGATCTTGAGGCGAATTGCGCGCAGCTTGCCTTCCGCCTCTTCCATCGCCGCGAGCGCGAGTTCCTTTTCCGCCCGAGCACCCATCAGTGCGATTTCCCGTTGGTTCAATTCCGACGTTTGCGTGGCCACGAGCGCGTCGAATTCCACCAGCTTCCGTTCCGCCTCCGCGTTCCGCTGCTCGGCTTCCGCCGCCGCGAGTTCGGCATCGCGCAACTGCACCGTCACCCGGAATAAATCACCCTTCAGTTGCTCCACCTCTCCGGCCAGTTGCCACGCCTTCTCCGCCAGCGCGCGTCCCTCCGCCGACTTGGCCGCAATGCCAGTCTCCGCCACGGTCGCCGCCACACGTGCCAGCGCCGCCGCGCGCTGCGAAACTCCCGTGCTGCTCTCCGCCGCCTTCGTCGCCGTCGCGGTCGCCTGGCTCACCGCCGCTCGCGTCTGCGAGATGGCGACCCGCGTTTGCGCGAGCGGACGCGCTACGGGCGCTGAGTCCGGCCTCGCGTGTTGCATCGCCGAGCGTGGCGCGCCGCATCCCGCAAGCATGCTCGCCGCCAAAATGAAAAGAGCGGTCCGTTTCATTAGCGTTTGCGCACCTCCGCTTCGAGAGCCGCGAGCTGCACCTTCAGCGAGGCGTAGTCTGCTCGCACCGCTTCCAGCTTCACGTCCATGTCGCGGATCTTCGTGTCGATCTCCGACCGCGAAACCTGCGAGGCCTTGATTGCCGCCACGTCCTTGCTCACCTCCACCGACGTGAAGCCGACGAAGCCGAGCACCCCCAGCAGCACAAAGAGCAGGATGGTGTTAAAGTTCGCGCGCGTGAGATTCGTCTCGTCGCTGGTGTCGTCGTTCATACCCCTCCGCCACCGTGTCAACTTCCGCTTGGAAGCGTTCCCAGGCCTCCGGAAACTCCTTTGCCATGCGCACCTCCGCGCGGGCAATCCAGCACGATGCCCGCTTGTTCCCTCCCGTCATGTGGATGTATCCGGCCGCCGATACCTCCTCGCGCGTCGGTCGCAGCGGCAAGAGCGTCGCCATCTCGATGCCGTGCTGCTCCGCAAAGGCACCCGCGTGATACTGCTCCGCAAACATTGAGAGCTTCGTCCCCTCCGCCCCTCTGGCCAGCTTCCGCGCCAGAGCAATCCCCGTCTCGGCGTAGCCATGAATCGCGCCCAGGTCGCTGCCGCCGAAAATCCCCGCGTTGTATGCTGGCAGCTCCGCGCGATACCCCGCCGTCGTCATCCACGCTTGCATCTCCGCCCCCCTATACCACTCCGGAAAATCCACGCACTGCGCCGCCATCC
>JAYUWZ010000088.1:0-4699 GCA_043753265.1 Verrucomicrobiaceae bacterium | reverse complement strand
TGGTCGGATCTCGACGCAGCGCTCGGCTGAAGCAGGAGTGCTCGCAAAGCGGACCTCGCTGCGCGGCCCGGATCACTTCCACGTGATCGCGAGGCCGAGCTCCTTCATCGCGAGCAACGCCTCCGCGTTTCCCTTCGCGTCGTCCACCGGATGGTGTGTGTGCGTGGTCTTCCGCAGGTGCTTGAAATTTTGAAACGTGTCGCGCACGACGCCCTTGTAGAGCGAGCCGAGATTTGTGGACGAATGGCCGAAGGGGTTCCCGCCGGTGAAGTGATGGAAATACCAATTGATGAACTGCCAGTCGAATCCGTTGTTGTCCGAGATGAACATGGGGCGCTCGCCCGCGTGCTCGGCCAGCCATGCCTGAAAATTGCGCATCACCTCGCCGGCCTCGGGAAACTCCAGCGTCTGCTCGCGGGTGAATCCGCTCACCGCCAGCGCATCGGGAATCCATCGATCGGAAATCGGGCGCACCTGCCCGTAGAATGTCTTCGAGAGCGTCGGCTCCACGACTACCGCGCCAAAGCTGATCATCGAATAGTCCCCAGGAATGGGGCCGTCCGATTCGATATCGACCATGATGTAGCTCATTTCGCTCCCTCCGCCAGGCTCTCCCAAATCGCCCGCTGCTCGGGAGTGAGCGCGGTGGGCAGGGCCACCTTTACCTCTGCGAGGAAGTCCCCGCGTACACCCGTCAGAGTGGTTGCCAGGCCGCGTCCTTTTAGCCGGAATTTTTGTCCCGGCTGGGTGCCCGCGGGCACTTTCAGTTTGATGGTGCCCTCTGGCGTCACCACCTCGGCTTCGCCGCCGAGCACGGCGGTGACCACGGGTAGTTCGAACTTCCGGATGAGATCGCTGCCGTCGATGCGGTAGTCTGCACCCCCCACAATGTGGATTCGCAAATAGAGGTCGCCCGAATCGGCTCCGCCGAGTCCCTGCCCGCCCTGGCCGGTGAGCCGGATTTGCTGCCCCTCCCGCACCCCCTTGGGAATGCTCACAGTCACCGTCTCGGTGCGCGCGCCGCGGCTCACGCTGAAGGACTTCTTTGCCCCGTGCAGCGCATCTTCCACGGAGACTTCGATGGTGGACTCGTGGTCCTCGCCCCGCTGCGAGCGCTTCTTCTTCCCGCGCTTGCCGAAGAACATCTCGAAAAAGTCGCCTCCCCCGCCACCGGAATTTCCGCCGCCGAAATCATATCCGCCGCCCTGGCCAAACATTTCCTCCCAGCCCTTGGTCGAGCCACCCCCACCGCCGGGCTGCGGACCGCGATTCCAATCGGCACCGAGCTCGTCGTAGCGCTTCCGCTTGTCAGGGTCGCCCAGCACCTCGTTGGCCTCATTGATCTCCTTGAACTTCGCCTCCGCTGCCTTCTTGTCCTTCGCCACATCAGGATGATGCTGCCGCGCCAGTTTGCGGAAGGCCTTGCGAATGTCATCCTGCGATGCCGTCTTCGGCACATCGAGAATTGCGTAGTAATCTTTGAATTGCACAGCCCCATGGAAACCAAACATGCGGTTTGCTTCAACTGCACAAACGTGGCAGCTTTTTCTTTGTTCGCGACGCACCCGCCATGAAAACCACGCATTTTGTCGCCGGGGCGGCCATTCTGGCCGTTGTTGTCCTCACCGTCGTGCTGTGGAGGCAGTCCGACCTTTCCAGCGAACTCGCCCTCCTCCGCGCGCAAGTTGCGGCAGTTCCACACACGAGCGATACCAGTCGCCCCGCATTCCCGGCTTCCGCGTGGGATTCACAATCAAACCACCCCGACTCCCCGAAGTCTTCGACTGACCTTCTGGAAGCGGCGGCTCGCATCGGCGAACTCGAACGCGTGGTCAATGCCCAAGCCGACCTCATCGAGGATCTCATCTCCCGCCTCGGAGGCGTGGAGACCAACAACCAGAAATCCACCGCTGCCGCATGGAGCGCGATGCAGGCTGTGGGCGCGCCGGATAGCCCCGCTGGCGACCAGCGCACCGCGTGGGCTCCCGCGACCGAGGACGGCGGCGAGGAGTGGCTCATCGCGGAATTTGCCAACCCCGCCGACGCTGCGACGGTAATCGTCCGCGAAAACTGCGCTCCTGGTGCCATCGTCCGCATCAACGCAGTCACTGATGCGGGCAGCGAGCTCCCGCTATGGCAGGGCGAGGCGCCCAAGCTCGGCGCCGTCTCCGACACTCCTTTCCAGATCGCAGCTGGATACCCCGTGAAGCGCGTGAAAATTTACCTCAATACCAAAAAGGTGCCGGGGTGGAACGAGATCGATGCCGTCCAACTCGTGAGCCGGGACGGCACCCGGCAGTGGGCCACTAGTGCCAGGGCGAGCAGTTCCTACGGCAACGGGGCAGCCGCCAGTTTCCAGATCATCGAGCAAAATGCCGCCATTCGCCCGCGAGAAGCCGTCTCCACCGAGCGCGTGGAACTCCACCTCAAGTCGATTTCGTCGTCCTCAGCCGACGCGTTGGTGCGCTGAGTTCGGCAGAGCCTATGGCACAACCGGCGCGCGCAGGGCTGCCATAACATAAGCCAGCACCGCACGCTCCTCGTCGGCGGACAATTTGGTTTCCACCGCCATCTCCCGGATAATCCCCGGCCATTGGCCCGCCGAGTATTTCGCCACCGGCTCCGCCACATGGCATGCTGTGCACTGGCCGAGATATATCTGGCGACCTTGAGTCAACACCGCGGTGTTTCCAGGCACGGGAATCCGCGCCACTGAAGGCGCGATGGACTCCACGCTCGTACACCCCTGGAAGAGCACCAGTATCGGGACTAGGACCACCAGCAGGGTGAGAGGCGCGGGATTCCGCCCGCGCCGCTGCCACCACACGCCGGGGCGTCTAGAAATTGACGCCGAAAATGAGCCTTGTTTGCACATCTGCTTCTCCATCTACACCAAGCGCTTCAAACAGGACGGTGGTAGTGGCAAACCATTTGCCGGATTTCACCGAAAAATTCGGCCCCACATACAGGATGTTCTCGCTGGCTTCTTCCCAGTTGGAAAATTCGACCTCGTGCAGCGCCTCGAAGCCCACTGAAAAATTCGGCGAGACCTGATAGCTCACGCCAAAGGTCTGCTCCAGCACTCCGATCTCCTCCTCGTAGCCGGGGCCCTCCCATTCCGCTTCCACGATGGCATTGTAGGCCACCACCCAGGGCCCGAAGTTCTTCTGGAGAATCAACTTTCCCTCCAGCACGAACAACTCGTCGCCCAACTTCACCTCGCCATACAGGGCGCTTCCGAGAAAATCCGTCGTCGGGTTGCTCAGGTTCCAGATCAGTTCCACGCCCGCGCTGCGCCAATCGGCATCGCTCTCGCCCTTCTCGTAGTTCAGCCGCCAGTCGGAGAGGTAAAGACCGAGTTGCAGCTTGTCGGTAAGCCCAACCTCCAGCTCATGCCGGAAGTCAAAGCGATTGGAGTTTCCGCCAGAGCGATACGCTTTCCATGTCACCCATTGCTCATATTCCCAAGCTCCTTTGGGCGAGGTCGTGGCTTCGTAGGTATAAGTGAATTTACGGTCGCCCGCCTCGCTGGACGAGGTGAGCATCCCAAGCGCGCATGCGGCGGCTACGGCGGTGGTCAGAATGGTTTTCATAGTAGTAGGTCGCAACTGAGACTTAGTCGCAAGACGCGGATGGGTATTTGCCGTGCCCTTTTGTGTCAATTACGATTGCGACCCAATCTCATTTCTCAAAAACTTTTCATGATTCATTCCAAATTTCTCGCTCCTCGCCCTTCTTTGAAGTCTCATTCCGCCCCACGCTGGAACCTGAAGGTTCACTGCCCGAAATGCGCCGTGACACCCCCGTCCCTCGTGAACGCAGCTTGAACTGTTGGCAAAAGCACCTCACCGTGCGCTGGGTCGTTGATACTGCGGTCTTGCTCTCCACCCTCATCGCGATGATTCATCCGTTCGACCCGTTGGGAACCTACCAATTTCATCCAGAGAGAGGAAACCAAATGAGCACCGATTCCATCACCCCGAAACCCCTCGATTGCCACATTCATCTCGTCGGCAACGGCAAACGCGGCTCCGGCTGCTGGCTGCGGCTCGGCGCCACGTGGTGGCAGAAGCCCATGGCCAGCTACATGGTCCGCCAAATCGGGATGAAAGGAGTGTCGATGCAGGGCGAGGACTTCGACGCGCGCTATGTGGAAAACCTCGCAGCGCAGGTGAAGTCATCCTCGCTCGGTGGAGCGATCCTGCTCGCGCAGGACGAGGTGTATACGCCGAGCGGCGAGAAGGTCACCAATCGCGGGTCGTTCTATGTTCCGAACGATTACCTTTTTTCCGTGTGCAAGCAGCACCCGGAATTTCTGCCTGCGGTGAGCATTCACCCCGCGCGGCCTGATGCGATGGAGGAACTGGAGCGCTGCATCGCCAATGGCGCGGCGGTGCTGAAGCTTCTGCCCAACTGCCACAACGTCGACTGCGCCGACCCGCGCTACCGCAAGTTTTGGGAGCGCCTCGCGGAGGCCGGGATACCGCTGCTCGCGCACACGGGCGGCGAACACACGGTGGACGTGGTGGAGAAAAAGTTTTCCGACCCGAGCATCCTCGCGACGCCACTGGACATCGGCGTGACGGTGATCGCGGCGCATTGCGCGACGAAGAGCGGGCTGACCGATCCGGAGTATTTCGATGTGTTTGCAAAGATGCTCGAGAAATTCCCAAAGCTGTATGGCGACACCAGCGCGTGG
>JAYUWZ010000087.1:0-4701 GCA_043753265.1 Verrucomicrobiaceae bacterium | reverse complement strand
GATGAGCAACGTCCCCGGCCTCTTTGTGCTGGGTGAGGCAAACTTCAGCGACCACGGCGCGAATCGCCTGGGTGCGAGTGCGCTCATGCAGGGACTGGCGGACGGGTATTTTGTGATTCCGTCCACCATCGGCAACTACCTTGCGACCGTCGCGCCGGACAAACGGCCCAAGACGGATCACGCGGAATTCCGCGCCGCCGAGGAAGCCACCAAGGCGCGCATGAACAAGCTGCTCGGCATCAAGGGCAAAAAGACAGTGGACGAATTTCACCGCGAGCTCGGGCTAATCATGTGGGACATGTGCGGCATGGCGCGCACGGAGAAATCGCTCTCCCGCGCGCTTTCACGCATCCCCACGCTTCGCGCGGAATTCTGGGAGAATGTGAACGTTCCCGGCAGCGGCGAATCGCTCAACATCTCGCTCGAAAAAGCGGGTCGCGTGGCGGACTTCCTGGAGTTCGGCGAACTCATGTGCCTCGACGCCTACGAGCGCAAGGAAAGCTGTGGCGGACATTTCCGCGAAGAGTTCCAGTACACTGCGAAGGACCCCGAGGTGCAGTCCGGCAAGGTGTGCGCTGGTGACGTAAAGCGCGACGACGAGAACTTCCTGCACGTCGCGGCCTGGGAATACACTGGCGAAGGCCAAAAACCCATCCGCCACGCCGAGCCGCTCATCTACGACGTCGCACACCCATCCGTTCGCAGCTATCGCTAAGACTCCATGCAGTGCGCAAGACGCACTTCGCAATCCATGAAAACATCCAGCTTACTCCATTGTGCTGCCGCAATTTCGATTGCTGTTTTCACGTTTTCAGCCACGTCCGCGCACGCCTGCGCATGTTGCTCTGATCCCGGATCGTATTCACTGAAAACGGGAAAAATTACGGAATACGAATTCTCACAACTTGCAGGGATCGAGTTTGAGAAGGAAGCGACACTCTTCATGACCGATGCGGGTGAAGACGGAGTTAAAGGTGTTTCGAGCATCGCAGACACGTATGCCATCACCGCGAAATTCGACAAAAAGAAGTGGGTGCTGAAACTGCGCACAGAGGACGGAAAAACCGGCACGCTGACACTCACGATGCCTGCGAAACTGACGGACTTCGCTGTCGACATTCACGATGGGCAGAAGAGCGGTGGGGGTGGGCCGCTGCTTTACAAAGAATGGCGCTTTGAGGGCGCGGCAACGGGTGAGGGAATCTTCCAGAAAGGAAAGGCGCGATACAGCCTTGTATTCCAAGGGCGCGGAAACAATTGCGACAACGGGAGCGACTTCGGGCACTGGCAACTCGCAATCACGGGAAAGGGTATCGATTTCAGCCTCCACGGTAAACTCGTTCAGGAGGCGGCCGAGCCGGAAAAGCCGGGGGGAAAACTTAAGAATGAAGAGCCGAAGGCGGATGCAAAAAAGGATGGCAATTGAGCACCTAATGCAACGCACAGCCTTTATGCACGAGGCTCCTCTGCCCTTTCGCAATCAGGGAAGCTTGCGTGATTGCGGGCACGCTGTAATTTCTGAGACAACCATTTCGCAAGGACCCATTTCTCCATGAATCTCAAACTCAAAGTTTGGCGCCAGAAAGATCGCATTTCCTCGGGTCAGCTCGTGGAGATACCGGCCCACAATATTCCCGCCGATGCCTCCTTTCTGGAGATGCTCGACATCGTAAACGACGAGCTCACGCGCAAAGGCGATGAGCCGATCGCGTTCGACCACGACTGCCGCGAAGGCATTTGCGGCACGTGCTCGCTCACGATCAACGGCATCCCTCACGGCCCGAGCGAGACGACTACCTGCCAGCTTTACATGCGGAAATTCAAGGATGGCGAAACCATCTACATCGAGCCCTTCCGCGCACGTCCCTTCCCGGTGCTGCGCGACCTTTGTGTGGACCGCCAGGCGTTCGAGCGCATCCAGCAGGCGGGGGGATTCATCACCGCCCGCGCAGGCAGCGCTGTGGATGGCAACGCGGTGCCGATTCCGAAGGTGAATGCCGACTATTCCATGGAAGCCGCGGCGTGCATCGGCTGCGGTGCATGCGTGGGCGCGTGCCCCAATGCGAGCGCGATGCTCTTCGTGGGCGCGAAGGTCACGCATCTTTCCGAACTGCCACAAGGCCAGGCCGAGCGCAACCAGCGCGCTCTCGCAATGGTGCGCCAGATGGACAAGGAAGGCTTTGGCAACTGCTCGAACTACTACGAGTGCGAGGCTGTGTGCCCCGCGGAGATTCCGGTGACTGTGATTGCGCGGCTCAACACGGACTTTGCGCTCGCGAGCGCGAAGGAGATTGTGGGGGCTTAGTCGGGGCGCACGTAGTCCGGCCTTTAGGCGGAGGGAGCCGTGCGAGTCTTGCAAACGCAGCACCTTGTCTTTTGAATTCAGCGTATTTCGTTCGGTGCATTCCGCCTAAAGGCGGGACTACGTACGGCACACCCCCTTACCTACGCTGAGCGCAGGCCTGCACCTGCGGCTTGAAGCCTTGGGGCTTTCCGGCAATCCACGCCGCAAACTTTCCCACCTCCGGGTGCGAAAGCAGGCGCTCCACGGTGTTCCAGTCGCGCTCCAGTTGCTTCTCAGTGAGCACGGCGTGGATCTGTGAATGGCATGGCCTGCAAATCCCCACGGTGCGCCGTACGAGCTTTCGCTCGAATTCCCGTTTGTTGCGCTTGTTGTGATGCCGCGTGCGCGGAATCAGGTGATGCTTCGTGAGCGTCTCCTCACGTCGGCAAATGGCGCAGGGGCCGATCATCGCAATGAGAACGCTTCAGAATAAGCGGGGGACGCATCGAGCAAGTGGTCTGGACTCCAGCGACCTCACAGTGAATGCGCTATCGGCTTTTGGTGACCTCAATGATACGCTCAACAAGGTTGAGATTATCCTCGGTGTTTTTCACCGTGAGGGTCTGTTCCTTGGCATTCCATCGCGCTGAAGCATTTGGAGAAAACGTGACTCCATACGATTCAAGCCATTTACGAGCGTCCCCACCAGGCTTGGACTGGGCAGGGGAAACTCGGAATGTTTTGGTGAGCAGTGGTTCCGATGGGAAACCGGGCTGGTACTCGAAGCGAATACGGTGGCTGCTGCAAAACGCTTCGAATTCTGAAATGGTCATGCGAGGAGCAGGCCCAAGGGGAATAACGTCAAAAGCGATACAGCCGGAATTCCAAATCAACCTCGATCGCGCGGGCAGCTTTGCGACGGCGGCGACAAACGCATCACGGTCGGTGTAGTTGACGCCATTGAGCAATAGCCCAGGGTTCCCCATTGGACTACCGGGAGGGTATCCCAGACCATGGATGGTTGAATGCTTGCCTGCCGTGCAGGAAAGCATCGGAAGTGATAGGAGAATTGGAAGGAGGGCTTTCACACCACTGTTCGTTCCGCCTAAACGTGGAACTGCGTGCTTAATTTCCCGAAGCCATCCGGCGCGGGATGAATTCCTGCACTTTTGGAATCTTGCAGGCCTCCAGCAATTCGCCGGCTTTCACCGGGTCGGCACCCACTCCGGGCTCTGCGGCGTACCAGATGAGCAGCGGGAGATTGTGGTCCTTGGCGTCCTCGGCTTTTGCCACGAGTTCCATGAGCACGGGCCAGCGTTGTGGGATGGGCACGCGCTGCAGCGCGCTTGCAACGCGAAGGCGCACTGCGGCTGAGGGATCGCTTTTTGCGAGCTTCACCATTGCGGCGAGCGTCGCGTCGCTGGGTTTGCCGCTTTCGCAGAGCAGGGTGATGGCCCAGCCGCGCACGTATTCGCTTTTGGCCTCCACGGCTTTCAGCGCGCTGGCCTCGCTCAGTTTGCCGCAGGAATGCAGCGCCCATAGCGCGCGGAGCTGGCGGGTGTCGTCTTCGTTTTTGAAAAGGATGTCTTCGAGCGCGGTGACGCTCTCTGCCTTGAGTCCGCGCTCCTGCATGAGCCGGCGCGCGTGGCGCACATACCAGTCGTTGCGGTGGAGTTGGTATTGCACGAGCTCCGCATCGGTCGCCTTGGCGAGATCCACGGTCACGGGCTTCACCGCGTCGGTCGTGATCTTGTAGATGCGCCCGTTACTGCGATCCGTGTATTCGCGCTGCTGGTGGCAGGGAACGCGATCGTACCAGTCGTTGATGAACACGCTTCCATCCGGCCCGTATTGGGGCGAGAGACCGCGGAACCATTTGTCCTCGCTCACGAGGAAGTCGCCGGCCTTCTGGCTCTTGAAGCCGCTGCCGGAGCGCACGACCTTTTCCGCGCGCTGCTTGTTCATGTGGATGTCGTGGAAGAAGAGCGTGTCGCGCCATTCCGGCGGGTAGAGGTCGCCGAGGTAGACCATCATTCCGCAGTAGGCTGCTTTTTCATAGCGGCCCCAAGCGATCGTCTTCAGGTCCTCGTACGTGTTCTTGTTGAAGTGCGATCCGGCCTGCCGGTGATAGCGACCGCCCTGGATGGCGTGCCACATGTGTGGAATCACGCATGCCGCAAAGAAGGCTTCACCGTGGTCGTTCCAGTCCACGCCCCACTGGTTGCTCGCGCCCCTCGGCCCAGAGCTCGAACTTCTTCGTCTGCGGATGCAGCCGCCACACCCCGGCGTTGATTTTCACGCGCTCAGCATCGGGCGTCCCGGGCGCGCCCACCTTGCTGTGCGTAAACACGCCCTGCGTGCCATACAGCCAGCCATCCGGGCCCCAGATGAAATCGTTCAGCGTCTCGTGCGTATCC
>JAYUWZ010000086.1:0-2112 GCA_043753265.1 Verrucomicrobiaceae bacterium | reverse complement strand
ATTATCGGCATTATCGGCGATGGGGGCGATCGCCGATAATCGTGCGGTGCAACTGTTTGCGGGGGAGGTTATTGGGGTGCGCGCGGGGATTATCGGCGATAAGTGCGAGGGGCTCGTTGGGGGATTATCGGCATTAACGGCGATAGATGGGCGCGGAGTGTTCGGAGCGAGATCCCAATGCTTTTGGATTCGGACGGGATCTTTGCTGCCCGCCTCCGCGGGAACCCTTCGGGCAGATGGTAACGAACGAGGAAATACGCCAAAGGCGTATGCCTTCGGCAGGCTTTTTGCCTTCGGCCATCTCCGGTTCGCTCCGGTTCGCTCCGGTTCGCTCCGCTCGAATCGAGCCGCTTGAAGCTCCCTCAAGAGGACAGTAATTAAGAGAGATTAAACACAGGAGAGGCAGGACGCCTCTGTGTAGTGGTTCGCACGTCTTGCTTGGCAACATACGGCCTTTCGTTTCCATTGTTAACTCCCCTCCCCCTTCCATGGTTGGAACCTACCACGGAATGGGTTTGGGGTCACGGACAATGCGAAGCGGGAGCAGGGTTGTTGAGGCTGAAGGGGGTAAGGGCGTGTCAGTGGCCACTTGCGAGTTTATAGCTATTTGCCGAAAATAATATCCGGTTAAAGGGCGACGAAGATACAACCCTTTCAGGGTAGGCGCTCTGAATGGCTCTCACCCAGGGTAGCTCGTTCCTCGCAACCCTGGGCTGGTTGATGCAACGCCTTCGACGTAACATACCACTCCGTGACCTCCCCTCCCATTCGTTTCATACGGAAACTACTGCACACGCTATAAGATCACGAGTGGTTCGAAAGAAAAGCGGGTGTCAAGCCACCGCAGTCCAAAGCCTGCGGCGAGATTGCTTTCAACCGAGGTGTGGGGAATTCCAAGAGGCAATGTCGCGACCGCTTGGGCCGACTCACTGTTTTGCGAGGAAGATTTGGCCGGAGCGGCGGCGGGCGCAGGTGGCTCCAGGGAGGTTTACCTTGGCTACCCTCATGCTTAACAGAGTGCGCACGGCTTCCACTTGTTCGTAGCCGGTGCCTGTCACTTTCATTCGTGTGAGCCAGGCGTGGATGACGCGTCTTTGCAGGGCCACGGGGAGTCCGCGCAGTACCGCTACGTCGAGCTCCGGGGCGATCTTCCCGGACTGCCTGGCGATGGGAGAGAGGACTTCATCCTCCGCCCGCAGGAGCTCGGCGGTGCGCCACAGGGCGCGGCGCACGTCGCGGCCCATGGCAGCGGTGAGCATGGGGATGACATCGTGGCGCAGGCGGTTTCGGGTGTGCTCGCGGCTGGTGTTGCTTGCGTCCTCGCGCCACTCGAGTGCGTGGGCTGCGCAGTAGGCGTCGATCTCTTCGCGCCATACGCCGAGCAACGGGCGTGCAATGGTGAGGCTTCCGATCGTTCCCACTGGTGGCATGCCGGCGAGTCCTGCTGGTCCGGCCCCACGCAGGAGATTGAAAAGGAAGGTCTCGGCCTGATCGTCGGCGTGGTGCGCCAGGAAGACGCGCGCGGTGGCGTGTTTCTTCGCGCACTTTGCGAGGAAGGCATGGCGTGCATTGCGGGCGGCGGTCTCGATGCTTTGCTTTCGGCGGGTGGCGAGTGCGGCGACATTGGAGCGGGCGACTTCGGACCCGCATCCCAGGCGTTTCGCAAGCGCGCGCACGAATGCGGCATCGGCCCGGCTTTCTGTGCGAAGGCCGTGGTCGAGATGGCAGACGACGAGCTGCCGGTATCCCTGCGCGACGAGCCAGTGCAGGAGGGCCACGGAATCGCGGCCGCCGCTCACGCCAATCAGCGCGGGTTCCGCCGGGGGGAAATCGGGAGGAATCACGGCGGCGGTAAAAGGCGGGCGAGGCACGGGGGAGCATCCTTCGTTTTAACGGGAGGGTTCAATCTCGAAAGGGGCACAGCAATGGCATGGTGCGCAGGAGAGTAAACCAATCGCAAAACCTCACTGCAGGGACGAGCCAGCGGGCTTGTTCCTACATGCGCAACGCGAGGAAAGGGCGCGCGGGGTATTGGAGTTTTGGGGAGCGGAGAATGATGCGTTTTTTCGACTTTGAACGATTATCCTTCCCACGCGCACACCGCGACGAAGT
>JAYUWZ010000085.1:0-4705 GCA_043753265.1 Verrucomicrobiaceae bacterium | reverse complement strand
CACATCAGGCCGGAAACGGTCGCAAGCAATAGCGTGGGGCCACGCCGCAGCCACGTGGCGGCCAGCACCACCGCCAGGAGGAAGAGCAGCGCGACCGTCCAATAGCCGATGAAATCCAGCACCAGCAATCCGGTGAGCGTGACAAAACCGGCGATACCCAGGGCAATGCCAGACTCCTTCCACGGCAGCTTCGATCGTTCCGGCCGGGCCGACGCAGCCTCCAGCGCGGCCTCGGAGCGCACGAGATGCAGATCGATTTCCCCGCTGTGCCTCAGAAGCCAGTCCGTCGGCGATGTCTGCCAAAATCGCCACCACCCGTGCGACTCCGGTTTGCCCAAAACGATTTGGGTGACGTTGTGCTGCCGGGCTACCCGCAAAATCGCCTCGCCTACATCCATCCCTGTCGTGGTCATCACTTCCGCACCAAGTCGGCGGGCAAGAGTGAGATAGCGGTTCAACCGGGCCTGGTCCGCTTCACCGGGGACCTTGCTGGTTTCCACGTTCACCGCCATCCAGCTCGCCTCCATTGTGGACGCCAGCCGGCGCGTGTAGCGGATGAGTTTTTCCGAATTCGGCGACGCGCTGACCGCGACGAGCAGCCGGTCGCCGCTTTTCCAAGGACCGGAGATACGCTCCGTCTGCATGATTTCGCGGAGGTCGCGATCCACGTGCTCTGCGACGACTCGCAGCGCCATTTCGCGCAGCGCGGTCAGATTGCTCTGGCGGAAAAAATGATCCGCAGCCGCGGCGGCGCGCTCGCCGAGATACACTTTCCCCTCCGCCAGCCGGCTCCGCAGTTGCTCGGGGGTGAGATCCACGAGCACGATCTCATCAGCGACATCCAGCACGGAATCGGGGATCGTCTCACGCACCGTAGCACCGGTGATTTGCCGCACCGCGTCCGCGCGGCTCTCCAGGTGCTGGACATTCACGGTGGTGAATACGTCGATGCCAGCCTCCAGGAGTTCCAGCACATCCTGATACCGCTTCGGATGCCGCGAACCGGGCGCATTCGTATGCGCGAGTTCGTCCACTACGAGGAGCCCGGGATGCCACAGCAGCAGGGCGTCCAGGTCCAGTTCCTCAAGCATCGCGCCACGATATTCCAACTGTGCACGGGGAGCGATGGGCAGCCCTTCCAGCAAAGCCGCTGTTTCGGCCCGGCCGTGGGTTTCCACGATGCCAATCACCACCTCGATCCCCTCAGCCTGCCGTTGCCGCGCCGCCTGCAGCATCGCGTAGGTCTTTCCCACGCCAGGCGACATGCCAAAAAAGATCTTCAGCCGCCCTCTCCGGGCATGCTCCCGATCCGCCTTCAGCGAGGCGAGCAAGGCATCGGGATTGGGGCGGTCGTCGGTCACGGCGTTATCGTGGAGTGCCGAGCGCGCGATTCAGAGCAAAAACGTTCACGCGCGGCTCGCCAAGGACGCCCCACTGAGGGGTCTCAATCTTCTGGTCAATCAGTGCGCGAATGGTTTCAAGCGGCACCTTACGCTCTGCGGCAATACGCGCCACCTGGTAATAGGCTGCTTCGGGCGACAGGTGCGGATCGAGACCACTTCCGCTCGCAGTGAGCAAAGCACCGGGCGCTTCCGCTCCGAGCTTCTCGCGCCGCTCATCGATTGCCTTGATCAAATCAGCACTGGTCGGCCCCTTGTTACTGGCACCGCTGGCAACCGTGGCATAATCCGCAGCGGACGCGCGCGGCCAGAAATACTGCGGGCTCTCCGTCTTTTGTGCGAGAAGGTCAGAGCCACGAATGGCATTGCCCTCAATTACCAACGAGCCGGAGGCTTGGCGGGAAAATGCACCTTGCCCCAAAATCGTGACGAGAATGGGATACAGCACGCCCGTGAGCAGCGTGAACACGAAGAGCGCGCGGATGGATTGGATGATGGTTTTCATAGAATGGAATATTTGGTTTTGCAGCGGAAGACCGTCAGACGAGGCCCAGCAGGACCAGGATGAGGTCGATGAGCTTGATTCCCACAAAGGGAGCGAGGAGACCGCCCACGCCATAGATGAGCACGTTGCGCCGCAACACCGCCTCCGCTCCCTCCGCCCGATACTTCACCCCCGCGAGCGCAAAGGGAACGAGTGCGATGATGATGAGCGCATTGAAAATGACCGCGCTCAGAATCGCGCTCTCCGCGCTGTGCAGGCGCATGATATTGAGCGCGGCGAGCGGCCCTGCCTTAGCGCCAGTGGCCAGATACAGCATCCCAAACATGGCGGGCAGGATGGCGAAATACTTCGCCACATCATTCGCAATGCTGAACGTGGTGAGCGCCCCGCGTGTCATCAGCAGTTGCTTTCCGATCTCCACGATCTCGATGAGCTTCGTCGGGTTGCTATCCAGGTCCACCATGTTGCCCGCCTCACGTGCGGCCTGCGTGCCAGTGTTCATCGCCACACCGACGTCGGCCTGCGCCAGTGCCGGCGCGTCATTGGTGCCGTCGCCGGTCATGGCCACGAGACGGCCCGCAGCCTGCTCTTCGCGGATGCGGCGCAATTTGTCCTCGGGCGTGGCCTGGGCCATGAAGTCATCCACCCCGGCCTCGGCGGCGATGGCGGCGGCAGTGAGAGCGTTGTCGCCAGTGATCATCACCGTGCGAATGCCCATCTTGCGGAGTTGGGCGAAACGCTCGCGGATACCACCTTTGACGACGTCCTTCAATTCCACCACCCCCATGGCCCGGCCATCGCCCGCCACGACGAGGGGCGTACCGCCGCGGCGCGAGACCTCCTCCACGTCCTTCACAACCTGCGCAGGGAAAGTCCCGCCGAAGGATTCGACGTACGCTTGCACCGACTGTGCCGCGCCCTTGCGAATGCTGAGAGCCGCCTGCGAAGCACCCTCGGGAATCTCCACACCGCTCATGCGTGTCTGCGCAGTGAAGGGAATGAAGGTGGCGTGCATGCTGGTCATGTCCCGCTCGCGCAGTCCGAATTTTTCCTTGGCGAGGACCACAATGCTGCGGCCTTCCGGCGTCTCATCAGCGAGGGAGGCCAGTTGCGCCGCCCCGGCGAGATCCTTCTCGGCAATGCCCGGCGCGGGATGGAATGCAACCGCCTCGCGGTTGCCGAGCGTGATGGTGCCCGTTTTGTCGAGCAGCAGCACGTCGATGTCGCCCGCAGCCTCCACCGCACGGCCCGAGGTGGCGAGCACGTTGCGGCGCACGAGGCGATCGATGCCGCTGATGCCGATGGCGCTGAGCAGGCCGCCGATGGTGGTGGGGATGAGGCACACGATCAGCGCTACGAGCACGGGCAGCGTCACATTCACCACCCCGCTCTGGCCTGCCGCCGCCTCACTGTATTTGGCAAATGCAGGGAGCGTAACAACGGCGAGCAGGAAAACAGCAGTGAGGCTGATGAGCAGGATGCTGAGCGCGATTTCGTTCGGGGTCTTTTGCCGGCGCGCGCCCTCCACCATGGAGATCATGCGATCCAGGAACGTATTACCCTGTTCGCTAGTAATCCGGATGAGGATGCGGTCGCTCAATACACGCGTGCCGCCGGTGACCGCGCTGCGGTCGCCTCCACTTTCCCGGATCACCGGTGCGCTTTCGCCAGTGATGGCAGATTCATCGACACTGGCGATGCCTTCGATCACTTCGCCATCCGCAGGAATGACATCCCCCGGCTCACAGACAACCACGTTGCCTTTGTTCAAATCGGCGGCATTCACCTTTTCTTCACGGCCATCCGCGACACGCCGCGCGGTGGTGTGCGTGCGCATGCGGCGCAATGCCGCCGCCTGGGCCTTGCCGCGCCCCTCGGCCAGTGCCTCGGCCAGATTGGCAAAGAGCACGGTGAACCATAACCAGAGCGTGAGTTGCACAAGGAAACTGCTCGGGTTCCCTATGACGATGAACGTCGTGGCAATGCTTCCGAGATACACGACGAACATCACTGGGTTCCGCCACTGCACACGTGGATCAAGCTTCCGGAGTGAGTCGAGCAGCGCCGGGCGGAGCAGCGCCGGGTCGAAGATGGATGATTTAGGTTTCATGGATTGAAAGGATTTTCAGTGGTTTCCAGATTTAGAAATTGCGCCCGCCCAGCATCAGGAACTGCTCTACGATGGGGCCAAGGGTGAGGACAGGCAGGAAGGTAAGCGCGCCGACGATCACGATCACTGCGATGAGCAGCAGGGTGAACGTCGCTCCATTCGTCGGGAACGTACCGCTGGAAGGCGGCGATGCCTTCTTCGCAGCAAGGCTGCCCGCGATGGCCAGCGCCGGGATGATGACCGCGAAGCGACCGAGGAACATGACAAGTGCCAGCGCGTAGTTGTAAAAAGGCGTGTTCACCGTGAGCCCGGCAAAGGCGCTGCCATTGTTTCCCGCGGCGCTGGTAAAAGCGTAGAGCATCTCGCTCAGCCCGTGAGGGCCTTGGTTGTTCAGGCCCGCCGTGCCGAGCGGCGAACTGCATGCGATGGCGGTGCCTGTGAGAATGCACACGCACGGCGAGAGCACCGCCACGACCGCCCATTTAATCTCATTAGCCTCGATCTTTTTGCCGAGGTACTCCGGTGTGCGGCCCACCATGAGCCCGGCAATGAAGACCGTGAGCAGCACAAACGTGAGCATGCCATAAAGACCCGCGCCCAGGCCGCCAAAGACGACCTCGCCGAGCATCATGTTGCCGACAGTCACCAGGCCAGCCAGGGGCGAGAGCGAGTCATGCATCGAGTTCACCG
>JAYUWZ010000084.1:0-9882 GCA_043753265.1 Verrucomicrobiaceae bacterium | reverse complement strand
GTCGCGCATCTTTTCCCACTCGTCCAGCAGGCTGGAGTCCACCTGGCGCAGCATGGTGGAGAGATACATCTCCATCTCACGCAGCGTGTCGTTTTTCGCGGCGTCGGGAACGGTCTGCACGAGCACCTTGTAGACGCCTGCGAGGTGCCGCAGCAGCAGGCCCTCGGCACGCTGGAGGTCGTAGACCTTGATGTAATCGCTAAACGAGCGGAACTCCTCGAACATCTCGCGCACGATGGATTTGGGGCGGATGTTTTCCTGCCCGACCCACGGATGCTTTGCGGAGAAATCGTTGAACGTGGAGTAGACAAAGTCGCGGTTGGGCTTGGGGTATTCGAGCTTCTCCAGTTCCTCCATGCGCTCGTTGTATTCGAGGCCCTCCATCTTCATCTCGGCCATCGCCTGTGTCTTCACCTTCTCGAGTTGCTTGCGTAAAATGAGATCGGGATTTTCCAGTATCGATTCCACGAGGGTGAGCACCACGAGCGCGTAGTCGGGAGCCTGCGGATCCATGAGTGGCAGCGTCTCGTGCACGTAGAGGGAGAGCGTCTGGTTCATGGAGAAATCCTCCTGCAGCGCCACATTCACACGCAGCTTTGCGCCTTCCGCGGTGCGCGGGATGAACTCGATGATCTTCTGCTCGACGAGCGCGCGGAAGAGCTGCCATGAGCGGCGCACAAGCGCCTTCTTTGCGCGCGCGGGTTCGTGGCATTTCTCGATGAGTGCACGCATGGCCTCGCATCCATCGGTGGGACGGGAGAGCACATTCAACAGCATCCCGTGGGTCACCGAGAACTGGCTGCCGAGGCGCTCTGGTGGAGCGGAGATGAGGCGGGTAAAGGTCTGCTTGTCCCAGTTCACAAAGTTCTTCTCAGGCGGCTTGCGCTTCACGAATTTCTTTCCGCCCGAGGCCTGTTTTTGCTCGAGTTGGAGATTCTCAATCGCGTGCGGCGGGGCCTGCGCCACGACCCAGCCCACGTCGTCAAAGCCCTTGCGCCCGGCACGCCCGCTGATCTGGTGAAAGTCGCGCGCGGTGAGGATGCCTGTTTTCTGTCCGCTGAATTTGCAGAGTTGCGTGAAGAGCACGGTGCGAATTGGCACGTTGATTCCGACGCCGAGCGTATCTGTGCCGCAGATCACCTTGAGCAGACCGCGCTGGGCGAGTTGCTCCACGAGCACGCGGTATTTTGGGAGCAGTCCGGCGTGGTGCAGTCCGACACCGTGACGCAGCCATTTCTTGATTTCCGGCCCATACGGGCTGCTGAAGTGGAAGCCTTCCATCGCCTGTGCGATCGCGGCTTTATCCTCACGCGAACACACGTTGATGCTGGTCAGGTCTTGGGCGGTCTGGGCGGCTTCCAGTTGCGTGAAATGGACCACGTAGACCGGGCTCTTGCCGCCTGCCACGAGTTCCTCGATGGCCTTGGCCAGGGGTGTCTCAGAATAGGTGAACTCGAGTGGCACCGGGCGATTCTTAGATGCGACGGTCACGGTCGGGCGGCCATTCAGACGGGTGATTTCCTCCTCAAAAAATGCTGTCTCGCCGAGCGTGGCGGACATGATGAGGAAGCGCGCCTGAGGCAGTGCGAGCAGGGGAATTTGCCATGCCGCGCCGCGGTCACGATCGGAGTAGTAGTGGAACTCGTCCATTACCACATCGTGCACCCCGGCCCGCTCGCCCTCGCGCAGTGCGATATTGGCCAGCACCTCCGCCGTGCAGCAGAGGATGGGGGCGTCGCGATTCACTGTGGCGTCCCCGGTGCTCAGGCCCACATTTTCGGGGCCGAAGTCCCTGCAGAGCGCAAGCCATTTCTCATTCACCAGCGCCTTGATGGGGCAGGTGTAAACAGAGCGCCTGCCTTGCGAGAGGCTCTGGAAATGGAGTGCTGCGGCGACAAGCGATTTGCCGGAGCCTGTGGGGGTGTTGAGAATTACGTTCTTCCCATCAAATACCTCGAGGATTGCCTCTTCCTGTGCCGGGTAAAGCTGGAGCTTGCGCGCCGAGACCTCGTCCAAAAACCGTCCCAGCAACGTGTCGTTGTCGGGAGCAGGCTCTCCCGGGCGTGGTTTGAGAAAAGGTGATGGCACAGGGGCAGCCTAGCGGGGTGGGGGAGGGGATGAAGAAGAAACGCGCCCCATCGCAGTCGAGATTGAACCACAAAGACATAAACGTGCGAAGGAAGGTGGATGGCGCTCTCCGAGCGGCATATGTGAGTACAGCCGGAGGCCACTTTTAAAAAAGTTGGGCGCTTTGCGCTGTGCTTGCCACCTCCCCTGCGCTCCCATCTATTGCAAAATCTGGAAAAATCACAAAATTGAACCTGAAATCATAAATTCCAGAAGTTCGGGGTGCGTAAGCTGCTTTGTATGTTTGCATGAAATCCCTACCCCGTTGCCTCGCGCTCTGGGCCGTCCTGGCCGGAGTCGCATGGCTGCTCTTGCAGCCGGAGACCGCGAGGACGATTGGCGTCGTCATGGGGTTGCTGCGGTTGGTTTCCTTTTCAGTGGCTGTGGTGCTCACTTGGATTGCCATGAAGGCTTTACCAAGGGGGCGGGTATGGCGCTGCCTGTTTTGGACAGTCTCGCTGGCTGGCTGGCTTTCAGTAATTCTGCTGGCGCAGGGACGTTTTGAAAGCCGTGTGCACAGCGATGACCGGCAGGTGCTTGTGATGGGTGCGGTGGGTGCGATGCTGATCGCCGGGTGGATTGCCGCGCGCACCAGGACCCTGCCGAGCTGGCGCACGCTCCGCGAGGGTGCGGCTGCATTCGCGATTCTCGCCCTTGGGGCGGCTGGCTGCTATTTTGTGTATGAGGCAAAAACCCGCTCAATCCAGGCGCGTGCAGAGCTGCGCTGGGCCGAGCTCGGGATGCCTATAGACGATGTTGAGAAGCGGCTTGCGCCCGTCTTGGAAAGTCCTGGCTCGCAGGTGGTGCGCGAGGCGTTTCGCGAAATTTTGAGCCAGCGTTTTTACAAGGAGGGTACGGCGGCCGCGGAGAAGGAGGCGCCAATCCAAAAATCCGAGGCGGCTTGGGCTTTGGTTACGCGCGCTGGCGAGATCATTACCACGAAACAACCTCCCTCGGATGAACTTAACGCTGCAAAGCTCCCAACGGCCTTTTTGGAGCCGCACTCCGAGCAACTGGATGCCGCCTTTCGCCGGATTCTCGCCACGGAGCCACCTGTGTGGGCGTGCAATCCCAGCGACGGGCCGCTGATCAGTGTGCCGAACTTTTTGGGGCTGCGCATGTTTTCCCAGCTTGCGAGCGCAGAGTGCCTGCGCCGCCTGGCTGCAGGCGATCAGGAGGGTGCGGCCCGAGCCATCGCGGCCAGCCGGCGGATCGGCGAAAAATTGGAAAGTAATCCCGCCTTGGTTTCGTTGATGTTTCATGTGGCCGTGGAGGCAATGTGGGCCCGGCAGCAGGCACGAATCGAAAAGTCAGGCGACAGCATGGAATCCATTGCGCGCGACACGTTGAAATGGCGCGAGTATCTCGTGCGCACGCTGCAATGGGAGAGCTGGATGATGCTGCGCAAGGTGGACCATTTCACGA
This sequence comes from Verrucomicrobiaceae bacterium, assembly GCA_043753265.1. Classification (GTDB taxonomy): domain Bacteria; phylum Verrucomicrobiota; class Verrucomicrobiia; order Chthoniobacterales; family Chthoniobacteraceae; genus SXWH01. The sequence continues at coordinate 6,330 of JAYUWZ010000084.1, read as the reverse complement.
GCGAGGAGGTGAGGGCTAACCTGGCGGTTACCAGCCAGTTTCGCTACCTCCCCGAATGGGTGCGACCAGTTGTCGACAGGGCCTGGCTGCGTCGCGATGGAGCACTCTCCGCGCTCAATAATGCCGAGCACGCGGCGGTACGCCAAATGCCTGGCACATATGTCTCGCCCGATTTTGGCGCAGACCTCGATGAGGCGATTTCGAAACGCAATCCGAGCACCCATGATCTGGGCTGCACGCGCGCGGCGATGCGCATCCACGCGACGCTCCTGCTTCGTGAGCAGGCGGAACTCATTCGCGACGCCCGTGCCCGGCTTGCCGCAGGCCGGCCGGTGGAATCTCGCAGTTCCGTGGTGCTGCCATCGGTCCGCTGGGAGATGAATGCGGACCCTGTGAAGCGCACCGTCGCCATGAAACTCAGAAATGCGCCGAAGTGGGTGCGCGATGGAACGGTGACTGGCGGCGGCGACGACTTCTGGATACTCCCGCTCGACGGCAGTGTGGCGTGGCATTTTCACACTTCGGCGAAGGGAACTGCGGCGCGTTGATCGAGTGCGCGGCGTGTTTTATCCGGCCAAATCCACGGCGGGAAGCGATATAGGAGAGTATGAAACCCTACACCGTTATTGCTGCCGCTCTCTTCTCCATCAGCTTCGCAGCCTGCGATTCCAAAGAGGAGCAAGTCCGTAAACAGGAACTGGAGAACAAGGCAGATGCCTTGGAAAATCAAGCCAAGTCCGTGAAGGAAAAAGCGGAGCGCGATGCCGATGCGACCGAGGCTGCCAAGAAAAACGTCGACCGGCAGGCAGAGGCCATTCGCAAGGAAGGCGAGCTCAATGAGCAGAAACTGAAAGACGCGGCGGAGAAGGCGCGCGAGCAGAAGTAAGTTTGCGGGCTGTTACACTTTTCGCACCCTATCATCACATGATAGGGTGAGTGAGTGATCGCAGCACAAATGCGAGAAAATGCAGGGGAGCCTATGGTGATCGAAGCTGTATCCGGGCTGGATGTGGCGACGGTATTTCTATTTCCATGGCTCCGTACCCAGATCTCCCATAGCGGTGCATTCTTCATCACCCCGCCAGAGTGCGATTGTGCCGCGTCCTTGCTCCTCTACGTGCATGGCTACAATGAGGATCCCGCGACCGCGAAGGGTTACGGCAGGGACAACATCGGTGCGGGATACGCCGGGAGCGGGGGCACAGGCCAAGTGGCGACATTTCTGTGGAGATCCCAATTTGGAATCCTCGGGATGCGCAAATCCATTCGCGCTGCAAATGCCACTGCTCCCGTTTTTGCACGCGCCGTTCAGGCCATCCAAGCGGCGTGTCCTCAAATGCGGATTCACGTGCTTGCACACAGTCTTGGTGCGCGCGTGGCATTGAAGGCGATTCAGGATTTCCAAATCCGAATCCAGGATCTCGCGCTTGTCGCCCCTGCGGTCGACAACGATGTACTGGAACGGGATGGCGAGTTTTGCGATGTGGCGGGCCGGGTGGAACGGCTCCTCTACACCCACAACGACGCTGATCGCTCCTTGCAATGGTACCGGGTTCGCGGCAGTTGCGCACTGGGTGCGCGCGGGTTTAAGCATCCAGCGGATATGGACGCAAACGTCATTGGTGAAAACATGACGAATGAGTGGAAGCACCACAGCAACGATGGAGGACATGGAGCAATCCTCCATCCCCAGTATTGGCCAGCGTTTTGGGAGCGGGCACGGAGGCGCGGATTTTTCGAGTAGCAACCTTCCACATGCTGAAGGTGCCTCCCTTGGAGATAAACCGCCCGCCTTCCTGCTATGGCTTGCTGGCAGATCCCGCGAAGGGCTCCCCGTTCTTTTGAATCGCTGCATCTACGATCCACTTTGCGCCATCGGCACGAAGCTGAAGCTGAATCGCAATTGTGTCGGGCAGATTCGCCCTGGCAAAGACGGCAGCGCATTGGTTCACTTCATTGAACCTGCCGGTGAAGCGGTAGATTTTCCCCTCGATTTCGAGCCGCCCATTCGCCGTGCGATCCGAGCCCAACCCCACAATGAGCGACCCTGCTGGAACACTGGGGGTGGCTGTTGCGGAGACATTGCCGGTATAGCGCCCCGCTGCGTTCGTGCGGATGAAGACATGGCCGGTAGAGGTCCCTCCCTTGCCATCCGAGATGGTGTAGGTGAAGGTATCATTCTTCACCACGGGAGTGGAGGACGTGTAGATGAGCGCCTTCGGGTTGGTGGGAGAAGATGCGACGCTGCCGTTTTGGGGCGTCCCCACGTCGATGATTGTCACCGGGTTTTTATCGGCGTCGGTGTCATTGATTAGCAGCGGCACTGCTGCGAACGGGCTTCCCCCGGGAAGGGTTCTGAAGGCAGCGGCGTTCACGACGTCATCCTTCGCTATGGGCGGGATATTTGTTTCCGTCGCCCTCACCCACAGCGGAAAGACATCTTCCATCCAAAGCACTTGGCGAAAGCTGAGTTGCAGCGGCTGGGGGGCCGGAAATGTGCCGCGTACCCTTACGGCATTACCATCCGGATTGATTTCAAAGGAGGTGCCACCGCCTCTTGGTCCACCCGTGGAGGTCGTGCCGAAGTAGCGAATGTAGGTCCCGTTTTGATAAACCGTCAGAAAATTTGGTTCGAGTCCTTCGGTGGCTTCGACGAACTCGTGGACCACCGTCACAGCACCCGCCGGAGTGATCTGGACGATGGTCTTATGCGTGAGGCACAGCACATCTCCATTGGCCAGGGCGACGAGCTTGGTGGGCGAATCCCCGACCACCGCCAGTTGCTCAAATTCCTCATTCGCATTCAGCTTCCACACGATGCCTTTCTGAGCAGCAGGGAGGTCCCCGCTGGGAATGGTGGCCAGGAGAATTTCGTGGCCCGCAGTTTCCACCAAGCCTGTCAGCTGGCCGGCGGCCACCGGAATGTTGCGGTAACTGCCATTCTTGGAAAGGCGGAAGACCCAGCCCTCCTGGGTGGTATCGGTAGCCGAGGTGGCCGCATACACCGTCCCATTTTGCGCGGCGAGAAGGCCACCGGCGGTGCCTTGTTTTTCAAAGTGATGCAGCGCCACGTAGCGGCCTACACGGTCCAGTTTGTAGAGGAGGCCTGCGGCAAATACGCCGCCTTGGGAGGTCCGCCCGTAGATGCCCCCGTCCTCGCCGATTGCTGTCGCTCCTGTGGGACGGCTCCCTTGCAAGCGGTGGGCCATGAGGGTGGGGGCGTACCCAAAATGAAAAACCCTCCGTGGTCTTCCAGGGGCCAGGTTGTAACCGGCGTTGAAGGCGTTAAAGTAGCCCTTTGGCTGTAGCCCATAGATCAGTCCCCCGGGTGCCATTCCTTCGTTCACCCAGCCATAATATTCCCCATCGCGGCCCCTCACGGCATCCCAAGGCTTAAAATCCAGAGCCACTACGCGGCTGTACACTTCGTATGCGCTCGGGATTTCCGTCTTGCTCAGCAAAAATGGGGGTGCCACCCATTGGGGGGGATCAAGGTCTGGAATGGCGTAACTTGTTTGGGACAAGGATATAACCACTGATAAGATTGCGTGCGAGCGCTTTTTAGGACAGAAATTTGGAATGAGCGAGCGCATAGGTTAATCAACCATGGATACGCAGGGTTTCAACTCGATCTTAGGAGCGGAAGGGCCGCCGGAAGCCACCGACCGGGTGCTTCTTGAAAGGGCATACGCATGACCAGGTGCGCCCTTGGATCCTCTAGAGCCTTGACCAATGAGCTTACCAGAGAAAGTGCCGAGGACAGGGGTCGAACCTGCACTCCTTGCGGAACCAGATCCTAAGTCTGGCGCGTCTGCCAATTTCGCCACCTCGGCTACTTGATTAACAGGGACTTACGAGCCGAATGCCGAACCCCGCTGGACAGTGCTACACTTGTGCGGTCTGAAACGTTCTGCAATGGCGCGAAATACCTCATCACGACGACACAACTACACGAAGGTGCTGGATCTTCGCAAGCGGCCTGTTCGTCACCTTTATCGACGCAACGGATCTTTTTTCGCTCGCATCAGCGTGGAGGACGAGATGGGACGGAAAAAGAAAGCTTGGGTTCCCCTTACGGTGGACACCGTTCCTCAGGCCCAGGAGGAACTCCGGCGGCTGCTGGTCGAGCGCGAGGATCAGGCGCTCCGCCATATTGGCGAGTCCCCCACGCTGGAGACCTACTACACCAAGACCTACCGCGCTCTTCTGGTCAGCTCCGGGAGAAGCCAGCGACGGTGGTCACGGAGCGTGGACATCTGAGACACTGGCGCAAGGGCCTCGGACATCTGCGCCTCGATAAGATCCGCCCCAGCCACGTCCAGACGGTCTTCAACGCCATGCTGAAGAAGCTCAAGCCCCGCACCTGCAATGGGGCTCTCGTCGCCCTGACGAGCCTGCTCAAGGCCGGCAAGCGTGACAACTACTTGAAGGTGCTTCCGACGGCTGAGATTAAGCGCTTCAAGGCCGACGATGAGAAGCGTGACCTCTACACCCTGAAGCAGATCGAGCTGGTATGCGCCAAGGGCTTGAAAGCTTCCAAGAACGGGGTCCAGCTCGCCGACTATATCCGGCTGCTGACTTTTTCGGGTGCCCGCGAAGTGGAGGCTCAAGATTCGGTGGGAAGACGTGGATTTCGAACGAAAAACAATGGTGATCGGGTGGGATGGGAGCAGTATTTGGGCGCCGCGTAAAATTCGAAGACTTTACGTCGAGCCACTGCAACGACGTCGCAACCGGTTCGAGAGCAGCCTTAGGCGATCGGCGCGAAGTGTCAGATCTGAGGCGAGGATTTGGATGTGCGCCTTGATCCTCGCGCTCAATTCCCGGAACTTCCAGTCTTAGGGACAAACCCGGTGCTTCTCGTCGGCCTGCGGCGCGGGAGTTGGACCTGACTGTCCGACTCCCGCATCTATGGGCGGACGACGCGGCCCTCTGCTCAATACACAATCACGAAACTGCCATCCTGTTTCGCAAATGCTGTGACCAAACTCCATACAGGCACGCCTGGAGCACGGCCTTTGGTGTCCGTCGCCCTTCCCGCTTTGTCGAAGAGTTGCCATGCGACAGAGCCGCCCTGGCCCATTCCCGTCAGTTCAAGCCAGGCGAAGAGTGTTTCACCATTCGCGTTCGCGACGGCGACCGGATGTTTGCGTTTGGGGCCGGCCATCGGGGATGCCGGACGCGACACCTGCATGGTTTTCGGATCGACACTGCCGAAGAACACATTGTCTCCCGTTTCCCACGCCGCGAGCACCCCGTTCCTGCTCTCCGTCAATGTTGCGCTGCTCATCGGGCAGGTCATCCCCTTCCACGGATCCGAATACGCGACCGCAAAATCCACGCCTGGCTTGCGCGACACCAGCAGGGTTTCGCCGCGCTCCGTCATGTCCGTGGCGGCGCGAAACAGGATGTAAACCGCCCCGTGGCTGTCCGCGAACGCACGCATGCCACAGCAGGGGCACACGCCGGTTTTCTTCGTCACGGCCGGTTTCTCCGGTTGGAAAGTCGCGCCTTCGTCATTGGAGCGCGCCACGAAGACCGCGCGGCCGGCTTCCTTGTCCTTGTGGTCCGCACCACCAGCGTGCCACGTCACATACACGTTGCCGTCCAGGTCTGCGGCGACGCTGCTTCCCCCATCGAGGCCAGCCGCGGAAGTGATCACGTTGCGTTCAGGTTCAAAGGCAGTCCCCGTGCCGTTCAATCGCGCATACAGCAACGGGATCGCGTCCTTGCCATGGATGTTCACTTTGGCCGCGCCTTTGCCCATCCCGCCCCACACGACATGGACCCGCCCGTTCTTGCCGACAGCCAGTTGCGCGTTCCGAATCGTGCTGGCGGCCAGAACGCTGCCCCGCTGGCTGTTGATCGGAATGGGGGTTGAAAAGGACTCCTGCCCCGGCTTCTGGCTCACATAGAAGATGTCGCCTCCTCCGCTGTCGCCTTTGAAGTAAATCAGGTGAACCACTCCACGGTTGTCCATTGCCGCCTGTGGCTGGATGCCGCCATCCGGGGTGCGGACGAGTCTTACCGGCCCGGAATCAGCCACAACCGGGCCGAAACTGAGGTGGCAAATCAGGACCAGCAGCCCAAGCTTGCAGACCTTCACATGGGCACGCCCGCCGGTAATGTTCTGCACTGTGGGTGAAGCCTTGGATGTCGGGGTGTTCATTGGATTTATTGTGCTCGGACGCTGGGAGTTACTGCAAGGAATTTGCTTTCGCGCCCGACGAGGCTTACTGCTAGATAGTTTGTGCGTGTTTTATGAAACGCAATGCAACCCCCTGAAATGGCCAAAAATCGAATCCACTCATTGGTTTACCCTGTCTGAAT
>JAYUWZ010000083.1:0-2117 GCA_043753265.1 Verrucomicrobiaceae bacterium | reverse complement strand
CGTGAGTTTTTGCTGGAGTGTGGCGATGCGCGCATCGGCCTCCTTCAATTTCGGTTCCTGCTCAGGAGTGGGCACGAGCATCCCGTCCTCCCGCCTGCCGATGGACGCCTCTTTAATGTCCGCAAAAAACGCCCCCAGCGCGTAAAAATCCTTCGCCGTGACCGGATCGTATTTGTGGTCATGGCACTCCGAGCACATGAAAGTCTGTGCAAGCCACGTGGTGCCGATGCTCTTCACTCGGTCGGTCACGTGCTTGGCCTCGTATTGCTTTGGCTGCGCGCCGCCTTCCTCGGTGGACAAAATCAACCGATTATACCCGCTCGCCACCCGCGTTTCCAGCGTGACATCCGGCAGCAGGTCCCCGGCGACCTGCTCTATGGTGAACCGGTCAAACGGCTTGTTCTCATTGAACGCGCGAATGACGTAGTCGCGATACGGCCAAACGTTCCGCGGGTTATCCGAGTGGTATCCGATGGTGTCTGCATAGCGCACCAAATCCAGCCACCACACCGCCATGCGCTCGCCGAACTGCGGCATCGCGAGCAACCGATCCACGAGCTTCTCGTAGGCATCGGGAGAGGCATCCGCCACAAATTGGGCGACAAACTCTGGTGGCGGAGGAAGTCCCAGCAAGTCGAAAAACACCCGGCGGGCCAGCGTCGCGCGGTCCGCCTCGGCTGCGTGCTTCATCCCTGCTTCGCGGTGGCGGGCCAGCACAAATGCATCGATGGGGTTTCGGGAAAATCCGGGCTCTGCTTCCGCAGGAACCTGCGCCTTTGCCAGCGGCATATACGCCCAGTGTGGTTGATACTCAGCGCCCTGCTCGATCCACTTTTTGAGCACCGCCTTCTCCCGCGCACTCAGTTGCTTGTGCTCCTTTTTAGGTGGCATCACATCATCCTCTTCCGTGGTATTGATGCGCAGCCACAGTTCGCTCTTGTCGACCTTGCCCGGCACGATGGCAGTCGTTCCTGCATTGTCGGCGATGGCGGCGTCGCGCACATCCAGCCGCAAATCGGCCTCGCGCGTATTCTTGTCGAACCCATGGCAGCGAAAGCAGCTATCCGCGAGAATGGGGCGCACATCGCGGTTGTAGGCGATCTTTTCGGGAATGGGAGCGTCCGCCGCGATGGCGGATGCGGAAATCAGTGTTGCGAGGACGGCGCGATGCATGAAGGAAACGGTGCCGCTGGAGCGGGTATTGGAATAACTGGTGGGGGCGTTGGGAATTAGCCTGCTTCTTTAGTTCTGAGAATCTGAGTCTTACAAATCGAGCGCGAAGCGAAGCGCGTCCTTGATGCGCGCCATTACGTCCTGCGGCAGAACCCCAAGCCGCCTTTCCAACCGGCTTAGCGCCAGCGACCCGATGCCCTGAACATTTGCCACGCCTTCCACGCGGAGAAAAGGGAGGGAAGGCATTTCCACCTCATAGTCACTCCCGCGATCCTGGGAGGTTAGCGGAACATAAATGACCAACGCTCGTGGAGGATCCTCATCATATCTCGAAATCACAACAACCGGGCGCGTCTTGGCGACCATTCCCAGGTCGGCAAGCCAGACTTCACCTGGCCGGGGACGCATCGAGTATATCCAAAACTTCCTGTTCAGTATCCCGGGAACGCCCAATATCCAGCATACCCCCATCCGCCTGTTCGATAATTTCCGCCACCAAGGCACGAACCCTTTTCGAGGTTTCTGGGGCCCATTCATGGAGTTTCGACTCCAGTTGTTCTGCGATGGCTTCCATGGTGTGGGGAAGGTAATTCATCTGTGCGGTGCCGTCAAACCATACCCCGAACAGAGTTGGTTATCAGTAGCAGGAAAGTCCGAAAGATTTCCAAACACCCTTCATAATATTTTTACATTACTCCCCGTTTACACAGGCCGGACTCTCAATAACTTACGGATCAAACTGTGGCTTACCGACTACCCATCCCAATCTCCAACCGACAAAGCCGCACCAGCGCCATCGAACCGCTGGAAGCCCGTATTGCTCTGGCAGTTACGTCGATAGACGTGGGCCGCGCCCTGGACTTGATGGATGGAACGGTAATCACCCTCAGTGGGAATGCCGCCTCCTTTGCGACCCTTAAGCTGGCCTCTTCGGGGCAGTTGCT
>JAYUWZ010000082.1:0-4717 GCA_043753265.1 Verrucomicrobiaceae bacterium | reverse complement strand
CCTTTCCCCCTTTCATCCACCCCTACTTTCAATCACACCCGCTTTCGGCTGTGCTCACACATGCCGCTCGGAGCCATCCAACTCACATTGAGCCTTGCCTTGAAACGCAAAAGGCGCCCCGATGCTTTCGCACGGGGCGCCTGGTTTGCCAGCGCTGGGTCCGCTTACTGCGGGATGAAGCGCTTGGAGTTCAGGACACGGAAGCGATAATACTTGTCGAGGTCCGCCTGCGAAACGGTCGCATCGTAGGTTTTGATCGCGTCGTCGTTTTGGTCGATGTAGCGCTCGATGGTGGTGGAACCGCGGTATTCGCCGGTGACGCGATCGATGGTGTCGTCGAACTCGTCATCTGGTGATCCACTCGGGCTCTTTACGAGCGACTGTGCACGGACATGCACGGTGAAGACGTTCGACTTGGTCGTGAGGCGTGGGTAGATATGGGCATACGCGCGCTCCCTCATATTGTCGCCCGTGATGTTATTCCTGCCCCAGAACGCCTTGCGATTGGCCAGGCCCGGAGTGAGCGCCCCGGTTTCATCCGTGGGCATCAAAAGGTCCAGTTCGCAGATCTGGCTGGCACTGCGGAAGTAGCCTTTCGAGTCCAGGTAGGGATTGACGACCTGTTCAATCGTGTCGAGGACATTGATATTGAAGCGAAAACGGGTCGAGACGGAGAGAGGCGTTTCATTGTGGCCGCCATTGCTCGTGCCGGTCGGAACAGCCATTTGTTTCATTCCCTTGAGCACGGCGTGGAGACCGGTATTCCGCTCGATGTAGCCGCGATTCTTGACCTTATAGTAGCCAAATGGAGCGATGCGGGTATTGAGGTTAATCTTACCGGCAGTGGAAAGCGGCTCACTGATGGCATAAGGCTCGACTACTGGCATGTGAAACCAGTCCAGCATGTATTGATCCTTGGGCTCAGCAGCTCCCCTATGGCTACTGGAAGTATTTGGCGAGAAGAGAAGCGTTTCCCATGGGCGGCCAGCGCCGATGCCAGTGGGAATCGATCCAAACATCACAGCAGAAGGCATCAGGCGATTGGGGGAGAAGTAGGTTTCACCGACTTCTTCGTAACCACCGGACCCACGGAAATACGGGAGGTGGCCACCACCACCCGGGTTGTCACTAAGTTTGAAGCGAACATTTCCCTCGTCCGGCCGGTTGATGAACGGGCCATCCATGTGTTTGGAATTTCCGCGGTCGATATCACCGGGCGTGGAGGGGTCGCCAGTGATGTAGTTCATGCTGGTTCCAGCAGGCGCGATGTAGGGAAGCTTGGGAGGTTTATCACCACGGGAGACTCCTCCGAGAGTCATAGGCCCGGATTTGGCGTCCTTGTAAGCACGACCCCAGCCTTGCCGGAAATTGTTCCTCAAGTTCAGTGCCTTGTTGATGTAGTCCGTGGGGTCTCCCGTCGGCTTGAAGTAATTGATAGCGGCATTAATGGTTTCGCTGATCCTTGGCACGTTCGCCATGCCTGCCGTAATCCGGATGTCGCCGCGAACGGGGGCGCCCGAAGCCTCGACGGTCCTGAGGGTGTCTTGATCGACTATGATCTCGTTACGATCTTCTTGATCCAGGCGAGTAATGCCTGCGAGCCTGGAATCGAACGAAAGACCGCCAGAGCGGGGTAGCCGCAGTTCCGTATCAGGAAAGGTAACGGTAATCCGTTGAATCACTTGGCTGGTATTTACAGCAGGGGTAAGTCCGTGATTGCGAATATTGGCAGGGGAAATGGCCAAGGGATAGAACTCAAAGGTAAGAGACCCCGATTTGAGCTTGAAATACTGGGGCAGTGGTGGAACGGGAACCGCCACTGTGGGGTTCACGCCCTCGAAATAGAACTTCTTCGAGAAATAGGGGTAGTGCTTATAAGCATCAGCCGGAGGAATCGCGAGTTTCTTGAGTGTTTTGGCAGTAGGATTGCCACCGGCTCCCGGGGGTCTTCCGTCCCAGTAGAATTGATTGATCAGTCCGCGGGTGGGCATGAAGAAACGGCCATAACCAGCGCGGTAAGTATCCACCTCCACAAGGTTGAGGAAGGTGCTGGCGATTTCCAGGGGTCCGCTGGGACCAGTGGAACCGGTTGCCGGCCCGATTTCCAAGGGCTTGGGCTCGGATACACGATAAGCGTAGGCTTCCGACAATGCGGGATAACCGGGGGAGTTGGTATACATCTCGGGAAGGAGGATGCAGCGCATGGGGACGAAGTCTGTATTGGCGACACCGTCGACATTGGTGCGCGCTCCCAAACCCGCTGTGTCCCTCTTCTTGGGAACTGGAGGATCCCAGCCGGTGATGGGCGGCGACGTGTCGTTAATGAACAACAGGCCCGCCTCGGAAAGCGTTACGAAACGTCCATAGCCTTTGATTGCCGGAACGCCGACACCTGCATAACGGACTGTCGGGATGACCTGTCCGGAGCCGATGTAGGGTTTGGTGCTGCCATTATAAGCGGAGCCATCAGTGGAGTTGACGGGGGAGTAGTTGGCCGTGTAAGCAAGCTGGTTGCTCGCGCCGCCTTCCTTTCGTCCGGTGTCGATAAGATTGGTGGAACGAATATAGTCATAGATGGACAGAAGAATCTGATCCATGGCCTTGTAGTTCCCATCAAGGTCGGCGCTATACTTTGAGTCGAAAGTTTGTCCAGTGCCCGGAATCTGCTTCTTGGAAAGCACCCTCAGGTAGTTATCGACGAGGGCCTTGTTTCTTCCGCCACTGGCGCTTTCAAAGTCGTAGGTCGTGCTCCAGGGATCAGCCCGGGTGAAGTAATAGGCCTTGCCCGCAATGGTGGAACAGAAAGCGATCAAATCATCGAAACCGCTGCGCTTGCTGAGAGCAGGATTCGGGGTGTCGAGCTCGTGAATGGGCCAGATGGCAACACGTGGCGTACCAAAGAGCGTGAGCTCGGGTGCGCGGCTGGTGGCCGTCAGAAAGAAGCGCACACGCTCCAAGGCCTCGGGCGTGATATTCACTTTGCTGACGACCCCTTGGGCAAACTGGGTATCGGCAAGGTTGCCTGTTGGGGAGGTAGTGCGGAAGACGCGATAGAGTCCAGCAGACCCGATCGGGGTGCGATCCGGGCGGAACCAGTATTCGTCGACAGTGGCAAACAAACGGTCTTTTTCGTAGATGCGATGATCTTTTACGACTCCGGGGGGATTATCGAATTCCGTGGCGCGGGTGCCGGCCATGCTGCTTCCAAAGCCGCCAACCAGGCGGGGCGAGAGGCGATAGATGGCCTCCTTGAAGTCGCGATCCGTGGTGAGGGTGGGGGCCATCCAGCGAAGCACAGGACTGAGATTGGTGGTGGCCGGGTGCCCTGGGAAGCGTTGGTATTCCCTGGCTGCAGGTTGTGCGGCGGCAAGTCCCGAGTAGTTTGGCGGGCCTGCGGTAATGTTACCATCGCCACCGAGGGAGACGTTTCCAGCCTCATCGATGGAGCTCGCGTGCGGCGTGTCCCAGTAGGTGTTTTCACCTGCGGTGTTGATGTTGATTTTGGAGCTCTCGTCATCGGTCCAGAAAGCGATGCGGGCCACCGGTGGATTCTGCTTTGTGGCACCGGGAACTTTTTTGCCCTCAGCCGCGACCATCGTTCCATCCTTGAGTTGATAAATCCAGCGCACCCGCATCGGGAGGAGTTGGACTGCAACGGGGTCGCCCCCCGTTGTGGAAGAGAGGGTGGTACCCAGCTTGGTTTTGAGGGTGGGATGATCGTAACTGCCCGCAACAAAGCTTTCCACTACACCCGTGCCGAAGCGCTCCACGCCTGTGCCGGAGAGCCGCTTGCCATCGATTTTGGTTGCGGCATAAGGATTAACGATTGGGTAATGGGCTTCGACGAGGTTTGCGTCCGTGGCACCCGCCATTGGCAGGAGAACGGGTTCATTCATATCCACGAATCCTGCCGGAGTCTTGGTCTGGTCGGCTTCAAACCCCGACTCGATGGCGAGCTTGGGGTCATACTGTGCTGCCGCAACCTGCATCTTGTTGGAGGAATACAGCTTGTAGACCATCAGGTCTGCGGTGCTGTTGTCGAAAACGCGGATGGCTCCCGGCTGGCTGGCCCAGGCTCGCTTGCCATCGAGATTACGCGTTCCCTCGCGGATTTGCGACATGACCAAGTTGACGGCCGAGTCGTAAGCCTGCCTGGCCTCAAAGCTCTGGGCTACGAGGCGGGAGGATGCGCGTTCGGTGCCTACTTTGCCCATGAATGCGACAAGGAGGGCGGAAAGAAGCATGAGCATCGCGAGCACGATGACCAATGCGACGCCCTGGCGTTTGGAGTGGTGAATAGGTGAGATCATAGGAGGAGAATGTTATGGCGTTGGGGCGTTCTTGCTCCACTTGGAGCCACGCAGCACGACGTCGGTGGTGAAGATACGGTAGTTCATCCGCGGTGTGGGAAGGGTTCTTTGGGGGTTCGAAAGTTTGTAGACCAGCGAGGTGTCGCTGATGGTGGCGGGATCACCCACCCCGAGTTCATTTTGGAAGGCTGTTTCCGTGGTGAACCTTTCGAACATTCCATTCATCCAGTCGGGAGGGGTGATGGAGTGATCCTGAAGTTTCGCGCCCGATTCTTCGTCAATGGCCACCATCGTGACCTGCATGATGGGCGGAAGTTGGTGCAGATGCTTGCGCTGGGTGGGGCTGAGGGCCGTGTTGAGATCTCTGGGGCCGCCGCCGGCGGGATCGCCGGGGGTGAGTCGGCTCT
>JAYUWZ010000081.1:0-4722 GCA_043753265.1 Verrucomicrobiaceae bacterium | reverse complement strand
CAGGCTTTCTCGCTCCGCTCGAATGCCACCGCAGTCCAAGGCTTCGCTCGCTACGTCTGAGATCGCTGTGTGTGGGTAAAGCCGTCCGCGCTTGGCAGCCTTCCTTCGTCCTGCGAGGCTCCCGCCATGCTCCACTCCCGCCGTTCCGCCCTTGGCACGCTTGCCGGCTCCGCGCTTGCGCTAGCACTCCCTCGCGCATTCTCCGCCGAGACGCCCGGTGAAAAAATCCGTGTCGGCCAGATTGGCACTGCGCACTCGCACGCTTCGGGCAAGATGGAGTCCGTGCGCGGGCTGCCCGCGCTTTACGAGGTGGTGGGGGTCGCCGAGGAAAATGCCGCACGGCGTGGAAGGGCGGAGAAATCGAAAGCCTTCGAGGGGCTCACATTCATGACTGAGGCGGAATTGCTCGCCGCTCCCGGCCTGCGCGCGGTGCTCGTGGAGACCACGCTCGCCGATTCACCGGTCGCTGCCCTGCGGGCCCTGCGCGCGGGCAAGCACATCCACCTCGATAAGCCCGGCACGCCCACGCATGCGGCGTTCAAGGCCATGCGCGAGGAGGCCGTCCAGCGCGGCCTCACTGTGCAGATGGGCTACATGCTGCGCTACAATCCCGCGTTCGAACTGCTCTTCCGTGCGGCGCGCGAGGGGTGGCTTGGGGAGATCACTGAGATCGACGCAGCGATGGGCAAGCTCGCCGCAGATGGCCAGCGCGCGAACCTGCGGGAGCATCCGGGCAATGGCATGACCGAGCTCGCCTGCCACCTCGTGGATGCGGTGGTGACGCTCCTGGGCAAGCCCGCCGCCGTGCACGCCTTTGGCAAAGCCACGCGCGGCCCCGCGGACACCCTGCCCGACAACCAGCTCGCGGTGCTCGAGTACGCGAAGGCCACTGTGACCCTGCGCTGCAATCACGCGGATCCCTTTGGCGGGCCGCGCCGCCGCTTCTCGGTCGCGGGGACCAAGGGCGTGATGGAAATCGAGCCGCTCGAATCCGGGAAAGCCACGCTCTATCTTTCTGAGCCGCACGGGGAATTTGCAAAGGGCGCCAACAAGCTGGAACTCAAGGTGCCCTCCGATCGATACGAGGGAGAGTTCCGCGATCTCGCCCGCGTTATTCATTCTGGAAAGCCTCTCGCATGGGACGCCGCACACGACATCGCGGTGCACGAAACCGCACTGCGCGCCGCCGGGGTGCCGGTAGAGTAACGCTTTGAAACGAACACATTCCTCCTCCACTTTCAAAATCTCCGGGGTTAGATGGTGAGCATGAAAACGCTTCTCGCCCTTTTCACCCTCATCGCCACCGCCCTGCAAGCTGAGGCCCCGAAGTGGGCGGATGACGTGAGCCGCGCCATCCTGCAGGCGGGCCGCGAGAAGAAGCTGACCTTCATCCTGCTTGGCCGCGAGGCCTGCGGTAATTGCCAGGCCACCCGCAAGCTCGTCAACGAAAGCAAGGTGCCCGTTACCGCGGAGACTTTCGTCATCGCCGACATCGACGTGGACAACCAGAAGTCCAGCGGTGAGTTCGAGAAGAAATTCAAGAAGGAGCAGTTCGGCGACGTGCTGCCCCACGTAGTCATTACCGACAGCCGCGGCAAGGTGCTCTCCAGCTACAGCGGCTTCAAGACCGCCGCCGACCTCACCGCCATCGTCGATGGGGCAAAGGCAAAGGCTGTGGCAGCACCGGCGAAGAAGTAGCCAGGTCGCGCCCCTACGGCATTGGCTCGAGGTAAACCGCCTTGGAATTTAGCGGGGAGAGCGTGAAGCCGCAGCCCAATCCGAGGTCTGGGTGAAGGGAGAAAAATCTCCCGGTCTGTAGAATGACCCCGCTAAATGCCCGCGGCTTGGTTTCCCCGGGAGGCGTCCAAGTGCCCTTGTAGAGACCCGTGGAGGGCGTGAGTTTCAAGCTCCAGCCTGGTTGCGAGCTCATGGGAGCTGCACGGCCATCTTTCTGGAACTGAAACGGAATGACCGTCTCCTGGATGCCGTTCTCTGAATTTACGATGAACCTTCCCTTGCCCGAATGAGTTGCAAAGCCCGGGGATACGAATGCATCCCGCGCGGGAGGAATGTGCTGGGCGAAGCCGAATTCCACATTGGTGCGAAACCCTTCGCGAAGTTGCTCCGGTACCGAAAGACTAGTGGAAGCGGGGCGCATATGGATGCTCTCGAAAATGGCCCCCGGGGCCGCTTCCTTGGTAAGGTAGCAGCTCAGGATCAAGTAACCTTTGTCTCTATACAGAGGCACGTAGGCGCTAAATCCGGGCCCGGCCTGCGCCGGCCCCGCAGCGCTGAAAGGGGTTCCATCTGCAAGCACACCCTTTGCAATTACACTTCCCGTTTTGCCGAGGGTCACGGTGCAATAACCCTCCCCTCTGGGCCCAAGTTCCGAAAAGTTTGGCAGGATACGGGCGTTGTATCTTCCAGCCTGATCCCCAGGCACGGGGTTGCGCTTGCTCCATGACTCTCTGACGGCAAGGGGAGCGAAGTAACCGGGATAGCCGTCATCCGAGATGAGCGTATAACCTTCTCCACCGGGAAGCGCCGTTATTTTGAAACTGACAGGAAACCCGCCTTTTACAGGCACTGAAACGCGCGCCTCCCCCTGTTTGCTGAGTTGCCCGGAGAAGGCCACGCTCGCCCCCGCCCGGCGCACTTTGCCCGTAAAACGTCCAGTGGCAGTCATCGTGAATGCAATCCGAGCGCCTTCCCCATCCAGCTTTACGACCATGGAGCTGAACTTGCCTGCGAGCGGCTGGAAATAGTCATCATCCTCCACCTCCACCGTGCCATAGGCTATATCCCCGACGGAGGCCGAGGAGTTTGGAATGGTAAGCGATATTTGGTATGTTCGGGTGCCCGTGAAAACAGAATCCTGAGGCACCGGAACCTCGGCGTATCCATAATTAAAATAGGTTATAGTAAAAGGAGTGGAGGAGATTATTTCACCTCCCTCCGGCCGCAAATGGACCAGGCCGTCAATCTGTGAAGGAAGCCCATGGGAGGCAATCAACTCCACATTCAAAATGCCGCTCTTTTCATTTACGCGGTAGATATTTCGAGCGAAGTTGACGGAGACAGGAGGACCTGCACCTATCCTTACCTGCGCCCGCCCACTGGTGATATTCCCGTCGCCCAAGTCCTTTCCATAAACACCGAAATAGTAGGTTTTTCCGGGCTCCGCGACAAAGACGATTGAGCTATGAGTTCCTCCGTGTGGATTGTCATCGTTGCTCATGAGGTGCGTGTGGCTGCTCAGCGACCCATTGCCGGTTCCCAGCGCGAGAACGGTGTCGAAGTTGGAGCCGTACGTTGTCACCATGACCTGCCGGGCTTCCGCAGTAGCCCAGCGAAACCATACGCTTTTGCCAACCGGAATGCCGTCGATGACTGACGGCTCATAACGTACTTCATCATTCTCCAATGTGGCCTGGGAGGTATTGACGACAGGGCTCAAGAAGCTTTCGCCGATACGGAAAGCATGCCTGAGGCTGTCGTTCTCCATGCTCCAAGTGAGATTAAAACCGCCCGTGACCGATGACCCGCTGATGCGAATACTCAAAATCTGGCCTTCCGTCACATTGAGATAATTTGAATTGGGTCCAGAGGCAACCCTCGTAAGTGTGTCGAGCGAGATGCCGGTATAAATGTCCGTTGAGCTATATCCGTTGCCTGAAACGTTCCAGTGAACCTGGCTGGTGGCGGGAGCCAGCCATTGGTACCAGACCGACCTGGGTGTAAACTGGGCTTCTCCCACTTCAAGGGTTGCTTCGGCGAGCGTCCCTGCAACGGTCCCACTTTGTCCAAACAAATGCTGCCCGTTTGCAAATGCATCATTGGAAGGTGGCGCGGCAATGGCGGTGGCAACGATGCCCAGGAGGAAGGCGGCGAATGAGAAGATACGAAACATCGGCATTGTCAGAAAATTGAAGACTATAGAAGTGGGACACTGACGGGACAAAAACAGCCGCCCAGTCTGTATGGGAAAATTGAAATCGCAACAGACTTCCTCGCAGCCGAAGGCGGAGAAAATTGCGCCTTCGGCGTTTGCTTTGGTATACCCAATGGTAAGTCGCGAAAGTCCACATCACAATATGCAGACAGCCTGCCACAGACAAAGCCCTCCAATGCGGACTGGAAGTCCGCGTTACAATGTTACACGCGCCTGCGGCGCTGGAGGCCGAGGAGCATGGCGACTCCGCCGAGCAGGCAGACGAATGCGGCGGGCTCGGGGACGGCTACGATTTGGAGATCCACGCCGCCGTTGTTGTCGTAGCTGAATGTGCCCATTACGCCGGGATTCAGGATGGTCCAGCCTGCGACGACGGGGTCCACGGCGAGGCCGCTGAGGATGTTGTCGTAGGTGCCGAGGGTGAGCCCGGCGTCGATGAAGCTGAAGGCCTGGTCGTTGTCGAAAGTCCAGAATCCTGCACCGGTGCGGGCGATACTGGAGTGCGCGCCTGCGCCGCCGAGCGTGAGCGAGATCACGGTGTCGTCGTTCATCGTGAAGTTGCCGCCCACGGTGAGCTGGCCGCTGGGGAGCGTGCCTTCGCCACCGAGCACGATGCTGCCGGTCAACGCTGCGAGATCGCCGGAGATGGCGCCGGTGCCGCCGAACGTCGCGCCATCGGCCACGATGACCAGGCTGCCGGTGAGGCCGTTCACGAGCAGCGTGCCGGTGTTCACATTGGTGGAACCCGTGTAGGTGTTTGCCCCTGCGAG
>JAYUWZ010000080.1:0-9899 GCA_043753265.1 Verrucomicrobiaceae bacterium | reverse complement strand
TGACGGGTCCCGTGGCGCTGACGGGCGGAGCCGTGGAGCCTGGGGGCGCAGGCCCGGGTCTGCTCAGGCTCGGCGGCATCAGCCTGCTGGGAGGGGATGTCGAGGCGACCATCAATGGAGTGGTGGAGGGGACGGGTTACGATCAGCTTTCGATTACCGGGGAGGTCTTTTTTGGCGCGCCCACGCCATTGCGCATCAGCCTGGGATTTGATCCTGCGGAAGGGCAGATGTTCACGCTCATTTTGAATGATGAGGCGGACCTGGTTTCGGGGCAGGGATTCCTTACCTTTGGCGGTTCGCCGCTTTCGGAGAACAGCCGATTTACGGTGACGGGACCTTTCACGCAGACCTTTGAGATCCGCTACTCGGGTGGCGATGGGAATGATGTGGTGCTGCAGGCGGTAGTGCCGGAGCCCGGTGCGGCGGCCCTTCTGCTGGGTGGAGTGGGGATGGTGCTGGCGGGGAGAAGGAGGAGGGGCGGGGCGAAGCGAATGACGAATGACGAATGACGAATGACGAATGGATGAGCGATGGGCGGGTGGGGAGCTTCGGGGTGTGTAACGCGAACGTAACGAAACGGGATTTGCGGAAATAGGAAACCTCATTAGGTTCTTCCTTGTTCTGGGGGGAACAGCGGGGTCGTCGGCCATTCGGTCGGCGGCCCCGCACTTTTTTTGCCCGGCACGCTTTGCGGAAGAGCGCGGCTTTGGCGCTGCCTTTGAGGGTTGCGTTCATTTCACGGCTGGCAAAGTCCTTTGCACTTCCGCATGGACGTTTTCTTCGCGCCGCCGTACTCAGCCCGGACCTTCTGCAAACCATGAAAGCACTTTATCTCGATTGTATCTCCGGCATCAGTGGCGACATGATGGTGGGCGCGCTGATTGACCTCGGCGTGAAGCCAAGCACCCTGGAGTGGGAACTGAGCAAACTGAACGTGGGCGATTTCCACATGCATTACGACCGTTCCAAGCGGAAGGACATCGAGGGGGTGAAATTCGACATCCACGGCGGGGCGACGCATTCGCATGAAAACTGCGATCACGATCACGGCGACGAGGTGGAACATGAGCACGGGGAGAAGCACGAGCATGCCGCGCACAGTCACGCGCCGGAGACCACGCACACCCATGCGCACAAGCATGGCGAGGAGGAGCACACGCACGAGCATTCCCATGATTGCTGCGGCCACGATCATGGCCACAAGCATGAGGAGCCCTCGCACGAGCATAAGCATGAGGAAGCGCACGGGGCGCATGAACATGAGCACTCGCACGACTGCGGCGACCACAAGCACGAGGAGGAACACTCGCATGCGCATGACCACGGTCACTCGCACGCACACGACGATGGGCACGGCCACGAGCATTCCCACGCGCACGAGCACGGGCGCACCCACAAGCAGATCAAGGAAATGCTGGAGGCCAGCGATCTCTCACCCTTTGTGAAAAAGCACGCGCTGGGTATTTTTCACCGCATTGCTGTTGCCGAGGGAAAGATTCACGGAATGAGCGCGGAGGATGTTCATTTCCACGAGGTGGGCGCGTTTGACTCGATTGCCGACATCGTGCTCACCTGCGTGGGCATCGAGGCGCTGGGCGTGGAGAAAGTGATTTGCAGCAAGCTGCAGGATGGGCATGGCACGGTGGAGTGCGCCCACGGCACTTTCCCGGTGCCCGCGCCCGCGACGCTGGAGATTTTGCGCGGCATCCCCATCGGCCAGATCGATGTGCCCCACGAACTCATCACCCCCACGGGCGCGGCGATTGCGGCGGAGTTTGCCGCGAGTTTCGAACTCATGCCTGCGATGAAGGTGGAAAAAATCGGCTACGGCCTCGGCACCCGCGAACTCGCCACCCGGCCGAACGTGCTGCGCGCGGTGCTCGGCACGCTGGCATAGGCTGGCGGGTCTGCTAGCATGCAGGCCATGTACGAAACCGATCAGGTCACGCGCATTGAGACGAATCTCGATGATTGCCCCGCGGAATTGCTGGGCGCGGTGATGGAGCGCCTCTTCACGGCTGGCGCGCTGGACGTTTGGTTTACGCCCATCCAGATGAAAAAGAACCGTCCTGCGGTGATGCTGAGCGTGCTCTGCGAGGAGGGCGCTACGAGTGCCCTGGCGGACATCCTCTTCACGGAAACGAGCGCCTTTGGACTGCGCGTGGAGAAGATCACGCGACTCAAGCTCGGTCGGCGATTTGAGACGGTGCGCACGGAGTTTGGGGAGGTGACGGTGAAGCTGGGATTAAAAGGGGAGCAGGTGGTGCAGGTTGCGCCGGAGTTCGAGAGCTGCCGGGCTGTGGCGCAGGCGGCTGGGGTTCCGTTGCGCGAAGTGTATGCCGCCGCGCAGCGGGCTTGGGCTGAAAGTGCGGAAGCCCTCAAGTGGGCACGGGACTAAGGGCGACTGGCCAAGTGATTTCCAGATCGATGACGCCGAGGGTGCACAATCTCTGGCGTTCAAGGAGGGGCGGCGGATCGCCTCCTTGATTACCGCAACTATGAACACTCTCGCCAACCGCCATCAGTGAAGGCCCTGAATGCCTTTAAGAATCAGTCGAACCGCGTGCTTTTAAGGCGATGTCCTCACTGAGCGGTAAACATTCAATGGTGGCAGGGCTGATTTCAACGCAGCCGTTTTCCATTTTCCACAACATACTGAGTTCGTTGCCAGGTTCAAATATCGATAGAATGACACGGTCCTCTCGGCCAGGACTTGATACGGTGTCACCAATCAATACCCTTTGGCCGTCTGCGTAATAAGGTTGGAAATCCGGATGAGTCACCGAAGTAACCGCACTGCTGTCTGCGGCTCAGCGTGGCCTACTTCTTCTCCGAGGGCAGCACCACTGGCCGGTCACTCAGCTTCGGGACGGGTGGGGCGCCGGCTTCCGGCTCGCGGTTGCGGCTGGCTCCGACCACCACCATGGTGCCGTCGGGCTTCTTGCGCACTGCGGCGCGGCCGGTGGGCGAGATCCAAACCGATTGCCCCAGCCATTCGCCATTCACGCCGATTTTGCTCAGCGCATACTGCGAGGGCCCGTTCATGTGGAGCGCGTAGAGCGTGTTGTCCTCGCTGAATTCGCAAATGGGATGCGCCCCGCCCACAATGCGTCCCAGCGGAAACGTGGCGAGCACGCTGTCTGAGGCGTGGTCTTCCACGCGTCCATAGAGGCCCATGAATTTTGGCGTCTGAAACTGAATCAGCGAGATGTCGCGCATCTCTCCCGCGCCTTCTCTTCCATTGGGAACACCGACGGTCTTGGAGAAGAGGATTTTTCCATCCGAGATATCGATCTTTGCCTGTGGCGAGACGATGTACTTTTTCATCTCCGGGAAGAAGATGGTGGCGCGAACGCTGTAAGCTCCGAGTTCGTTGATCGGAAAGAGTTTCAGCAAATCCACCGTGCGCTCGACCGTTTCGCCCGCGAGGATGGGCTGGCCGGGATTCTGGTAGTTCGCTTCAATCGGTCCGATTGGCGTATCGAGACCACGCATGACCTCGAACCCAAACCAGCGGTCGGTATCGGTATCGCGCAGCACGATGTCGTGGCCGGAAAGATTGCGAATGGTGACCTTGGCTTCGATGGATTCGCCCCGCAAAAACATGCGGCGCTGAAGTTCGATTCCGACGTCGAGTTGCGCAAAGGCAGGCAGATGCGTGAGCAGGAGGAGAAGGATGGAGGCGAGCAGGCGGTGCATGATGGTCTATTTGCGTTTCACGGTGCGGAACCCGATGTAGAGACTGCGGGTGGAGGCGGTGATGGTGTCGTTTTGGAAGAAGTATTCGCCATCCCCGGGCTTGGCGTTTTTCGGGGCTCCGGCTTTCTGGCTGGCGGGCATTACATACCAGCAGTCCTCTGCGACCAGGCTGGTCATGCGCTCAAACATCTTGAGCGGAGGCGTGGCAAAGGAGCCACCCTTCACCACTGGAATCTCCTTGGCGCCCTCTTTTTTATAAACCCATTCAGCCACGTTGCCAGCCATGCCGACGACGCCGTAGGGGCTTTCGTCTCCGGTGAACTGGTCGACGGGAGCCCAATAATGGTAGCCATCGTCGGTCTGCGTGGAGCTCGGCTTCATTGCCACATAGCCGGTGTTGGAATTGAACTTGGCGAGCTTCAGTTCCTCACCCCACGGGTACATCTGGCCCTTGCTGCCGCGGGCTGCAGCCTCCCATTCCTCCTCTGTAGGCAGGTCGCGGCCCTTCCAGTTTGCGTAGGCATACGCGTCCCAAAAGGTGATGCCCACCATGGGGCAGTTCAAATCCACCTCCACACCCTTTTCGCCATTGCCGGTGCCCCTGTTGTCACCAAAGACACGGCCGTCGCGAACCTTGGCGTTGCCGATCAAAATGATCACATCGCGCGTTGCGTGGGAGACATGGCGCGTTCCCTTCGGATGGTCGTATTTGTGTTCGTTTTCCGGCTGAGCCAGGCAGAAGTCGATAAATTTGGCGTAGTCGCCGATGGACACTTCGTATTTGTCGATTTCAAAGGCACCGAGATCGATACTTTGCGCATTTTCGCCCACGAGATAAGTCCCCGCGGCAATCTGCACCTGTTGCGAAAGGTCGCGCTTATTGGAGATAAAGTAGCGCCACACTACAAAGGTCACGAGCACCACGAGCAGGCCGAGTGTGCTCAATTGCATGACGAGCGCTTTCTTCTGCGATTTGCGTACGGCCTCGACCGCTTTCATCGCCGCGGCGTCGGCGGCCTTGATTTTCGCTGCCTCCACCGGGATGACCTTGGGCTCGAGTGCCTTCACGGCCTGCAGCACCACCGGCCACGCGGAGATCGGGTTTGCCCCCCCGGCCATGCGGCTGAGCAGCGCGCGCAATCCCGGCGATTGGGAGGTCGGCGAAATCAGGCGGCTCATGATTGCCGCGATGGCCTGGATTTCCGCGTCGGGGGAAATCTCCGGGTCCGGCTGGCTGGTGGCGAGATTCGCCAGGCGTGCGATGCCGTCGTTGCCGATGCGGATGCATTTCCCATCCAGCGGGCTGTGGGCGAGGTTGTGCGACCACAGGTAGTGGAGGCCTTCGCCGGCGACCTTCAGCACGTGCAGCGCGGTCTTCTCATCCAACTGGTTTCCCCGCTCGACCAGATCATCCAGTGTGACACCGTCCAGAAATTCGTGAGTGTAAAAAACGAGGCCATTGCGTTCATCCGCCTCAAACACCGAGACGATGAACGGGTGCTGCACTGCGGCCTTTGCGCGGGCGTCGGCGAGGAAGTGGGTGCGGGCATTTTCATCCTCCGACGTGGAGAGGTCGAGAACCTTGAGTCCCACGGGGCGGTTCACGCTGAGCTGGATGGCCACATACGTGGAACCCCATACGCCCTTGCCGAGAAATTGCTGCACACGATAATCGCCGAGTTGCACACCCACGAGCGGATCCGTGGAGGATCCTGCCACCGGTGCTGACGCGACTGCGCGTACTCCGCTCTGTACTGCCCGTGGCTGGGCGGCAGCGGCCTGAGGCTGGGCGACCGCTTGAGGCTGGGCGACCGCTTGTGGCTGAGCTACTGCGACGGCTCTCGGCTGGGCGACGGCCTGTGGCTGTGCCACCGCTTGTGGCTGTGCCACCGCCTGGGGTTGTGCGACCTGCGGCTGCGCCTGTGCGACTGCGCGGGGCGCGGCGCTGGGAATTCCCACCGCTGCCTGCGCTACGGGTGTTGCGGCCCGTGCCACTGCGACTGCCTTCGGTTGCGCGGCCGCCGCGTGATGGGCGGTCGCCGCCGCGACCAATTGCTGCACGCTGTCCTCCACCAGCCCGCGCAGCAGTGCTGCATCCACGGGTTTCGCGACGATGTGTGCGCCGTCCAGTTGCGGGCCGTAATCGCTCAGATCGTAGCCGCTCACAAAAATGGTCCGCATCTTGGGATAGAGGCCCTGTAGTTCCGCCCGCAGCGTAAAACCATCAGTGGGTTCCATCACCACATCGGTGATGAGCAGTTCCAGGCCTCCAAGCGCTGCTGCATGTTCATGGGCTTTTTGAGCGTTCGCTGCGATACGCACTTCGTGGCCGGGGATGGATTTCAGGATTGCCACGAGCGTTTGCAGCACGCTCGAGTCATCATCAACTAGCAGGATTCTCATTTCGTTATTCGGACAATTGGTATTCGGCGGGGAATTTCTGGTTCAGGCTGGCCGGTTGGGCCTGGGTGTCTTGCAGTTCGCCCTGGTAGTAGAGGCGGACAATGTAGCCGTAGTAGGTGCGCGGCTCGCCGCGGCCCTCGCTGGGCGGGAGATCGTAGGAGACTTCCAGCGTCTCCTCCCCCTCGGTCCAGTCGATTGGCGGGCTTTCCCATCGATTGCTCACATTTGCGGTGGTGCGCACGATGTCCTTGCCGTTCAGCTTTTCGTAAAAGAGGACGAACACCTTCATGTCGCGCACGATGATGGACTGGCCATCCCGGGCGCGAATCGGCACATGCAGGATGAATTTCTTTGCGGAGGAGGGATCGGCATCCTCATCCATCTTGGGCTGCGAAATCGCCAGCGATTTGCCCTCCGGGATTTCGGTGGCTGCTGCTGTCGGTGGCGGTGCCACGGCGCGCGCTGCATTGGTCATCGCGACATTCAGCTTCGCCTGCGCCGCGGAATAATAGACCCCCGCGCTTTCGCCCATTGCGAGGATGTGCCGCCACTGCTCGGATGCCTTGTCGCCGAGGCTCATCTTTTCAAAAGTGTAGGCCGATTCCGCAAAGGGCAGCGGATTCGTGGGGTCCAGCAGGCCCGCCTCGCGGAATTTCACCAGCGCCCCGGCGGTGTCGCCTGTGTTGCGCAGGATCTTGCCCTGCTCCACGAGTTCGCCAAACCGGGGATCCTGCTTCGGCGTAAATGCCGAGAGTGGTACGGGCGTGGGGCGCAGCGGATTTAGCGGCGACGCGGAGGCAATCGTGGAGGGACTCGGGTTTTCCGGCACAGCCACGGGTTTAGCCGATTTGGTGATCGGCGGGTCGAGAGATTCCGACTCCGGTTTCAGATACGAGGGACGCGCCTCCGCAATGGGATCGCCACCCACGCTCAGTGGTGGGTCGGGTGGGTCCTGCACGGGGAAGTTCGAAATATCGATCTGCGGCGCAGGCGGGGTGGGCTTGTCGTCCTCTCCCGCCTTGCTGAGTCCCGCGCCGGGCTTTGTGAAAAAAGCCCACGTCACCGCGCTCAACTGTGCGGTTGCAACCACGCCAAGGATCGCCGCAGCCACCACAAAGGTGCGGCCAAAGGATTGGTTCGGAGTTGGAGAGTCGACGGGCATGGAAGTCTGGAGTGAACGGGCAGGGTAGGAAGAAGCTGCCGAGGTGTCAAACGCACGGGTAGGGGAGTGTGGTGAAAGATTAGTTCGATATGAAAGCCTGGAAAGAGGGGCAATCAGCATGGATAGCCCGCCGTTCTGGGATGGCTACATCGTGAGGTACGGTATTTTGCCCTGATAATTATCCGCAGGCTGGACCCTACAGAGGAAAGCCAAAGGCGCTGCATTGTCGCGCCAAGGGCGCGCATCCGTTGGTGACTTCTTAAGCCTTCTTCGCCTTTGCAGGCTTGGAAGTCAGGCAAGTCACCCACTTTCCCCGCCGCACGATGCGCTCGATGCGCAGTCCCTGAGCCTTGAACGCCTTCGTCACCGCTGGGGCCTGCTCCTCCAAGATCCCGCTGAGGATCAGATTTCCCCCCGGCGCTACCGCAGCGGCAATGCTCGCCGCCGCGCCAATCAAAATAGGCCCATACACATTGGCCAGCACCACCGGCCACGTGCGGTCGGGCGTCCATTTGGTCACGTCCGTCCTGCGAAAGGCAACGCCCTTCACTTTGTTGAGCGCGGCGTTCTTTCGCGCCTCGCGCAACGCTGTGGGGTCGAAATCGCCCGCCTCTACCCTGTGCGCACCCAGCATCTTCGCCGCAAGGGCGAGAATCCCGGTGCCAGTCCCAAGATCCAGCGCCTCCCAGCCAGGCTCCTGCTGCCGTGCAATGTCGGTCAGCATGCGCAGACAGGTGGATGTGGTCGCGTGGTCACCTGTGCCAAAAG
Source organism: Verrucomicrobiaceae bacterium (assembly GCA_043753265.1). Taxonomy (GTDB): domain Bacteria; phylum Verrucomicrobiota; class Verrucomicrobiia; order Chthoniobacterales; family Chthoniobacteraceae; genus SXWH01. Next base: position 1,867 of record JAYUWZ010000080.1, on the reverse strand, counting down.
CGAGGCTGGCCGGAATGTACAAGGCCGGCACCCCTTTCTTCTCCTCGGCAGCCTTGTCCGCCTCCGATCCCACGACCGCAAGGCGGCCCCGGATGCGCAGCGGCGGACGCGGTATAAATTCCAGGTCCTTCGCGGTAAAAGGCTTCGCCACCTTCACCTCGCCTGCAAATTCCTTGGTGAGCATGTCCGCCTCCGCCTTGGTCAAGTGATACGCCTCGATGCGCAGGGTCCGCATCCCGGAGAGAATGATAATCACCAGCCGCTCCCCCAGCCACGACAGGCGCTCCTGCCATACATCATCCCACTTGGCCGGCGAAAGTTTCCGCCAGACATAGCGTTCGGGTGCAGATGCTTTGGTGCTCATAAACCGCCCAGTAAAAGCAGGAACGCCCCGCGAGGGGAGTGAAAAAGAGAGCTTTGAGATGGATGGCGCTCTCCGAGCGGCATGTGTGAGCACGGCCCGACCCGAAGCTCACCTCCGACCTGCGCCATTGGGCGTTGGATGTTAAGCGTTGGGCATTGGGCGTTTTGCAGCGGAGTGCTCCCACCCCTCGCCAGCAATCGTAAATCATAAATCGTAAATCGTAAATATACCGCCCGCAGGTTGCACCCCCGTTACATTACAACTGGAAGCAACCTGCCGCTCATGCTTGTCGCCCGTGCGGTTTTTGTGTCTCAACTGCATGTCCCTATGTCCAACCCTGTCCGCTTCGCAATTATCGGCACCGGCAATATCGCCGGCTTTCATGCCGATGCCATCAAGCAAGTCCCCTCGGCGAAACTGGTCGCTGCGTTTTCCCGGAGCAATCCCGAGCCTTTCGCCACAAAGTATGGATGCGCCGCCGTGAACACGCTCGACGCCCTGCTTGCCCGCGAGGATGTGGATGCCGTGTGCATCACCACGCCCAGCGGCGCCCATGGCGACCCCGCCATCGCCGCCATGCGCGCGGGCAAACACGTGCTCTGCGAAAAGCCGCTGGAAATCACCCCCCAGCGCATCGACGCGATGCTCGCCTGCTCCCGCGAGACGGGAAAAATTCTGGCCGCCGTTTTCCAGAGCCGCTTCGGTCAGGGCGCGCAGACCGTGCGGCAGGCCGTGGAGGCGGGAAGGTTTGGCCGCATCACCCTCGCGAGCGCCTACATCAAATGGTGGCGCACGCAGCAGTACTACGATAGCGGCGCGTGGCGCGGCACGTGGGACCTTGATGGCGGCGGCGCGCTGATGAACCAGGGCATCCACGCCATCGACCTGCTCCAGTGGCTCGTGGGCCTCCCCACCAAGGTGCAGGCCAGCACCGCCACCCTCGCGCACGAGCGCATCGCTGTGGAGGACACCGCCGTCGCCACCCTGCGCTATGCGGACGGCTCGCTAGGCGTCATCGAGGCCGCCACCAGCGCCTACCCTGGCTGGACGAAGCGCATCGAAATTTCCGGCGACAAAGGCTCGGTGATTCTCGAGGACGACAATATCAAGTTCTGGCAGTTTGAAACCGAGCTGCCCGAGGACGCCGCCATCCGCACCGGCAGCGGCGCAAACATCGGAGGGGGCGCGGCAAACCCACTCGCCATCAGCACCGAGGGTCACCGCCGCCAGATCGAGGATCTCTGCCGCGCCATCCAGGAAAAGCGCCAGCCCGCCATCGCCGGCCGCGACGCCCGCAACGCTGTAGCGGTCATCTGCGCCATCTACGAAAGCGCGAAGACTGGGAAGATCGTCGACGTATCGAGGAAGAGTTCGACCTTCGAAATACCGCAGCGAAGCCGCCCTCGGAGTGCTGTGATGCTTCACAGCTCTTTGCCGGGTGTTCACTCTTTGGGTGCTTGAGCGTCCCTCAAAGCTGTGAAGCATCACAGCACTCCGAGGGCG
>JAYUWZ010000079.1:0-2124 GCA_043753265.1 Verrucomicrobiaceae bacterium | reverse complement strand
GCAATACACCGCCTCGCTCGCAGGCGAGGCCGACCTAAAGAAGATCGCCATCGCCACGTTCGACGGTCTGCTGGAAAAAGGCACCGTCCCCGACACCTACCGCCCCACGCTCTACGATTTCCTCGTGCACCAGGCGCTCGGCTTCTACGCCGCAGGCGAGCAGGCCGGGGCCAAGGCGGTGGACGCCTTCGAACTCACCGCCGAGAGCCCCATTTTCGGCACCACCGAGGACTTCCTGAAGTGGGAGCCCGCCGGCACCGACACGGACTCCGTGACGCTCAAAGCCATCAAGCTTCTCCAGGCCCTCACCCGCTTCCATGTGGAGGACGCCGACAAGACCGCCCTCCTGCACGTGGAACTCGAGCGCCTGCGCTTTGGCAACAACAAGGCGACCGGCGAGGAAAAGGCCACGCGCTACAAGGCAGCGCTGAAGCGCTTCGTGGGGCAGTGGGGTGACCACGAACTCTCCGCGATGGCCCGCCACGAATGGGCCACGGTGCTCATGGGCGAGGATGCTGCCGCCGAGGCCCATAAGCTGGCAAAGGAAGGCGCGGGCGCATTCCCCAAGAGCATGGGCGGCATGATGTGCCACAACCTCATCCAGCAAATCGAGGCCAAGTCCCTGTCCGTCTCCACCGAGCGCGTGTGGAATGCGCCGTGGCCGGATATCGATGTGGACTACCGCAACCTCACCGAGGTGCATTTCCGCATTGTAAAGGTGGACTGGCTGGATCGCATCAAGCGCAAGGGCGAACGGATGGAGTGGGGGATGCAGCACGAGGAGTATCAAGCCATGCTCAAGGCCAAGCCCGAGCGGGAGTGGTCGGCGAAGCTGCCTGCGACACCCGATTTCCGCCAGCGCGAGGAGGACATTCCGGCACCGCAGGATTTGAAGCCGGGCTGCTACATGCTCTTTGCGAGCGCCGACAAATCCTTCGGCGAAAAAGACAATGTCGTCTCGGCCACGAGCTTTTGGGTGAGCGACCTTTCCATCGTGATGCGCAACCGCCAGGGCGAAATGCGCGTCGAGGGCTTCGTGCTCGATGCCCGCACAGGCGAGCCCATCGAGGGCGCGGAGGTGCAACTCTGGCAGCGCCAGGACCGCTACAAGGAAGGCCCCAAGGTGAAGACGGATCGCAACGGCCTTTTCTCCGCGGAAGTCGGTGAAGGCCGCACCGCGCTCGCCTACGCCACGTTCAAGGAGCAGTCGCTGCCTTCCGATACCGAATTTTCCGCATACCGAAACCGGCGCATGCCCGATGTCACTGCCCAGACCATCTTTTTCACCGACCGCTCGCTCTACCGCCCCGGCCAGACGGTGCAATACAAAGGCATCTGCATCCGCGCGGATCGCGATCGCGACGACTACAAGGTTCTCGGCGGGCAGACAGTGATGGTCATCTTCCAGGACGCCAACGGCAAGGAGATCGAAAAGCGCGAGCACAAGGCGAATGACTACGGCTCTTTCAGCGGCAGCTTCACCGCACAGCGCGATCGCCTGGCAGGGCGCATGATGATTCGCACCCAAGGCCCGGTGAGTGGCTCAACGGCCTTCAATGTGGAGGAATACAAGCGCCCGAAATTCCAGGTGACACTCGACGCGCCAAAGGTGCCCGGAAAGCTGAACGACAAGGTGAAGGTGGAAGGCAAAGCCACGGCGTACACGGGCGCGGCCATCGGCGACGCCAAGGTGCGCTACCGAGTGGTGCGGCAGGTGCGCTTCCCGGCCTGGTGGGGATGGCGCTACTGGTGGCGTCCCGCTCCCGCGCAGCCTGCGCAAGAGATCGCGCACGGCACCGCCGTGACCAAGGCCGATGGCACTTTCTCTGTGGAATTTACCGCGAAGGCCGATCCCTCTGTGCCAGAAAAGGACGAGCCGACTTTCGGCTTCACAGTGCATGCCGACATCACCGACACGACTGGTGAAACACGCACCGCGCAGCGTAGCATCAACGTGGGCTACACTGCGCTGAGCGCCACGATGTCTGCCGACGAATGGCTCACGGTGGAAAAGGATGTGGAGGTGAAAGTCGCCACGGAGACGCTCGATAGCGAGCCGCAAGCCGCCGAGGGCACCGTGAAAATTTACAAGCTCAAGCAGCCCGGCGAAGTCGTGCGCGCGCC
>JAYUWZ010000078.1:0-4729 GCA_043753265.1 Verrucomicrobiaceae bacterium | reverse complement strand
GAAGGTGGCGGTGGCGGCCGAGGCGGCGAAGTTCACGACCTGGCTTGTTACAGCTCCGTAGTCGTCTCCGCTGGTGGCGCTGCCGCCCGTGGTGCTGGCTTCCACGCTGACCGGGTCGGCGGGACTGCCGTCGCGGACGAGGGTGATGGTAGCCGTCGTGCCGTTTTCAGCCACGGTGTAGGTGGCGCTTTGGAAGCGGATGGTGGGGGTGAGCGGTGCGAGGTTGAACAAGGGCGCTCCGCCGGGTGAGGCGCCTGCCGCATCCACGGTTCCGGTGCCGAAGCCACCGAGGATGATGTTTGCGGGGGGCACCTCAGCCGAAGTGAGGGCGATTCCACCCTCGAGGGAAAATTCATCCCCGCCGGATGGAAAATTACTAGAGCCTTTAAAGATGCCCATCTCCACTCCCGCGGGAAGCGGGCCGGAGCCAGGAATGGTCGGCGCGCTGAATGCCAGAAGAAAGATAGGCTTGCCAGCGAAATTCGTTGGGGCTGCAGTTTGAAGCGCGTAGAATTGACCCGTAGAAAAGTTAGGATCCGAACTGCCTAGAAAGCTTCCGGTGGTAAAATCCTGGGCAAAGGTAACAAAGTGAGAACGCAAATAATCGAAATTATACTTATTCGCAATAATTTCACTATCCGCGAGCTGGGCGAAATTGGCATTGGCGGGATCCACTGCGAAATATCCCACTTTCAGCAAGTTGCCCGCAGTGAGATCCGTCCCATTGGACAGGCCCAGTCCATTTGAAAGCGCTCCCGCTGAAATATTGATATCCGCCGCGGAGGCGATGAGGCTTTGCGCCAGCAGCGCGGCGGAGCAAAGGATGGTTTTTAAGGTTCTTCGAAGCATAAACATGGATGGATTTGAAATAGAATGGTGTCGCGGATTTCTGGAGCGCCACCGTCGTTGATGAGGTTCAAGACGACAAGGGGCTGAATGCGACGTTTCGGTTCCGTGTGTGTCGGATTAATGGCGTTTTACAGGGTTCGTGAAACGTTTCCGTGACGCTTGTACATGTCCGGTTCCCTGTAACATTTCCGACGCAATAACGTTGCCGTAAACCGCTTCACCGAAAGGTAAGTGGATGCTTCTCTGCAAGGGCCCCAGTAACTCGAGAACACCATCAAACCTATTCACCATCCTATGCTTCACTCTGCATCCCTGGCCATCATCGCAGGCGCTCTAGCGGCGCTCACTGCGGCTGGCCACGCCCAAGCGCCAGTCAGCCAAACGAACGCCATCCAACCCATCGTGGTCAAGGCTGGAAAAACCGGCTATGTCAGCGTTGCGCTGACCCGCGAACCGCTCGACTACGGCACGATCACCGCGGTTAACGCGACAACCGTGACCGACACGAGCGCCAACTACACCGGCCTCACCGGCCCGCTGGCACTGCAAATTCTTTCCGGCGTAAATCGCGGGAAGACCGTTCAGGTTACCGCGACCTCGGGGTCCGATCTCACCGTGGCCGAAGACCTCACTGCCCTCGCCGTTGTGGGTGACAAGTTCATGCTCGTTCCCGAGTGGACGCTCGACACTCTTTTTGGCAACCCCGGTGTTGCGGGCAATCCCTCCGGCCTGGTTGGCGGCAGCTCATTCTCCACTTCGACTGTGGACAACGTGCAAATTGTAAATCCCGCAACCGGAGCAGTCGCGACATACTTTTACAAAAACGTCGCGCCGACAGGCTGGCGTGCGAGTGGAAACCCATTCGTCGACGTGGGAACCACCCGCATCCCCTTCAACGACGGTGCCATCGTCAACCGCCGCACGGCAGGTGATGTGACTTTGGACCTCAAGGGCGTTACGCGCACAGGACGCACCACGCGCACACTGAAATCCAAAAATGGCCCCCACAATGGCATTAATGTTGTGTCCATCACCAACCCGACAGGTGCCACCCTCAATGCATCGGGTTTGAGTTCAGTCATCACCGGCGGCGGTGGTGGATTTTCCAGTGCGACCATGGACTCTGTGTTGGTGAAGGACGCGGCAGGCAACTCGACCGAGTATTATTTCAGGACTGGCGTCGGCGGCGGCTGGCGGCTCACCGGGAATCCCATCGGGGATCAAGGCAATGTCGTGATTCCTGCTGGAACTTCCGTTGTCATCAAGCGCGCCTCCGGAGCCGACACCACCTATCACCAAAACCAGGTCATCCAACCCTAACTTAGGACCTGAAGGACCTGAACCAAATTATCCCAATGAAACTATCTTTCGCATCCAAATTCCTCGGAGCCCTGAGCGCGGTGGCACTTCTGCCCACTGTCGTTTCAGCGGCAACCTTCGTCAAAGCCTCGGGCTTTCAATCGCCCACCGCGGGCTCCACCGTTATTACGCGCATCAAGTCTGACTCCCCCGGAGTCGTGAATGGCACGCTTCGGTGGACTCGTGACAACGTCTACATCCTTGATCGCCTGACGTTCGTGGGAGACGGCGTGAACCTCATCATCGAGCCCGGCACCCTCATCCGTGGCGAGCAAAGCACCACGGGCGGCACCAGTGTGGCCGACCCCGCGGATTGCGGAGCGCTCATCATCACCCGCGGCTCCAAGATCATCGCCAACGGCACCGCGCAGGCACCGATCATCTGGACCTCCATTGAGGATCCCTTTGTTCCCGGTGGCGCAAGCACCATTCCAACGGACTCCCAGCAGGACATCCCCGGTGACCAGGCCCTGCCCGGCAACAACTACTCCCCCACGGGAGCGACCGGCCAGAACGGCCTCGCACTCGACGCAAAATGGGGCGGCTTGATCCTGCTTGGCAATGCCAAGTCGGCCTTCAACCGCAGCACCGGCACGGAAGCGGTGGTGGATCCGGCAGGCGGCGTCCAAAACGGCGTCGGTGCCTCGTATGTGGAGGGCTTCCAGTCCTTCCAGGACGGCGCGCATGGCGGCACCAACGACGACGACAACAGCGGCGTCGTGCGCTTCAGCTCGTTCCGTTACGGTGGATTCGTTCTCAGCACGAACAACGAAATCAACGGCATCACCTTCGGCAGCGTCGGACGCGGCACGGTGATCGAGTTCTGCGAAGTGTATAACAACGCGGACGACGACTTCGAGTTCTTCGGCGGCACCGTGAACGCCAAGTACCTGGCGGGCCTCTACGGTGGTGACGACGGTTTCGACACCGACGAAGGCTACCGCGGCAGCATCCAGTTTGGCTTCCAATTGCAGAACAACACGGGTCTCCGCACGGTCCCTGCGACCGCGACGGGCCGTATCTCCGGCAACATCGGCGACAGCCTGAGCGAAAACGACGGCCCCTTCCCCATCGCGGGACGCCCCTTCAGCGTGTGGCGCCGGTATAACTTCACCCAAGTGGGCGTAGGCCCCGGTGGTGGAGCACTCAAGACGCTGGCCACGGGCCTCAACTTCAAGGAAAACGGCGCGGGCAAAGTCTTCAACTCCATCGTGACCGAAGCCGAGGACGCGGCACTGGCCATCAACGGCCCGAACAATGGCGGCACCGACGTGAACGACGCGGCCTCCCGCGTGGTCATCACCCGTACGAGTGGTGGCGAGTTCAACCTCGACAACACCATCGGGACCGCAGCGACGGAGCCCGACCTGGTCATCAAGCACAACATGTTCTGGAAGACAGGCAGCCCCGGCGCCGCCTCGGAAGCCCAGGCAATGCCGGAAATGGCGACGGCCTCGGGCCGCACCGGTGGTGCAGCAGGCATCAACTTCGCATCCTCACGGCAGATCTATAACTCCACGGGTGTGGGGCAGATTGGCGAAGGCAACACGTTTGGAACGGATCCGTTGATTGTATCGCTGGACCGCCTCAACAACGCGCTGCTCAACCCGACGCTGCAAGCCGCCTCGACGGCCCGCACCGCCACGAAGGATGCAGCTGACGACACGTTCTCGAACGGGTTCTTCACCAGCGCCAAGTTCAAGGGTGCCTTCAAGGACAACAACTGGCTGGCTGGCTGGTCGCATCTGGAGAACATGAATATCCTCACGGCTGCGGCGAACACCGTGCAACCGGTGATCACCCTGGGCCGCTCGGGCACCAACCCCTCGGTGACCTTCACCGTGGAAGCTGACAAGAGCTACTCGGTGGAGAAATCCACGGACCAGAAAACCTACACCCCCATCGCGACCGGCACGATCGCCGGAACGGGCACCCTCTACAAGGGCACCGTGACCGCGACGGGCGCAGGCAGCGTGACGGTGGCTGACACCACGTCGACGCTCGCAGTGGGCACTCCGGTTTACTACCGCGTGATCACGCAGTAATCGCGGAGCTTAGCACAGCGCGGTGCTGAAAAGTACCGCACGAAAAAATCAAACGAGGGCCGGACGAAAGTCCGGCCCTCCTTTTTTTTGCTAAATCGGAGATGGAAAGAGGGAACTCGCGCAGAGACGCAAAGGCGCGGGGATTTACGCGGTGCAGCGTGCTCATCCTTGGAGATGGACATGCCGCAGTTTCAAATACCTTCTCTTCTGCCTTTGCGTGGCTCGTCTTTCCCATCTCCGAATCTAGGTTTACTCATAATGAACGACCTTTCACGAAAAAGGTGCACCATCGGCATGCAATCGTGACGTTATCATGTCACTCATGTCATCACTGCTTGTTCCCATTGGTGTCTCTTCGACGACCCATCAGAGAGAAATGGCTTCTGGCATAACGATTTCCTTACACACACCATGCTCAGAACCCTGCTACAACCCATCATTCTCCTCGCCGCTCTGGGGAGTCATACAATCTGCCA
>JAYUWZ010000077.1:0-2126 GCA_043753265.1 Verrucomicrobiaceae bacterium | reverse complement strand
GGGGAAGGGTGGGGGAGTGCAAGTGGGGACTGTCGGGAAACAGGGGTCAGGGGCCTCACATAGCAGTGGCGCGGAGCGCGGAATGCGCTTTACTGAGGGCATGCGTCCTTTCGCAATCGAGTGAAGCTATGGGAAATTTCGTTCAGCGAAAGATTGTGACCTTGCTGGTGGGCGCCGGGCTCATCTATGGCGCTTGGAACATGACCCGCGACGGGGAATCGCGGAATCCGGAGCATTTTGCGGAATACTACAAAGCGAATGTGTCACCCTTGATTGATTCCGCCTCCACCCGGGAGCAGCAGGCGGTGGATCTTGCGCTGCAGCGTTTGCACGAGCACTTCGATTATTTCCGGCGGGGTGCGCCGAATTTTTCCCGCGACCTCTCGCAGTGGTCGAGCCGCTTCGGCATTGCGGGGCGGTCGATCGGTGATCTGTGGACGCGCGTGTGGGACGGAGGCGAAAAGGCGGTGGCGACGCGGCTTTATGCGGAGCAAAAATTTCGCGCGTGGGTGATCAACGAAGCCAGCATGAAGAAGGCGCTGGATGACACGATGGCGACGTTCAAGGAGGCGACCGATGCGAGCCGCAACCGGCTGGAGGGCGAAATCAAGCTGGTGCTGGGCAGGCCGGATTCCCCGCTGAAGGTGCCCTCGCCGAAAGTGGAGGAGTCTTTGAAAAACGCGGCGGCCACGGGACGCGCCCTCGCCGTGCAGGCTGGCAAGGACAGCGCGATGGCGGGTGGCGTGGGCTTTGCAGGAGGGTGGATTGCTGGGGAGGCGATCTTTGCACTCACGCGGACCATCATCGCGCGCGTCGCGGTGAGCGGCATTGCGGCGACTGCGGCATCGGGCTCGGCCACTGCCGGTGGTGCGGTGGCAGGCGGCGGTGGGGGCTCCGCGGCGGGGCCACTCGGGACGGCTGCCGGGCTTGTTGCGGGAATCGCCGTGGGGATGGTCGTGGACTCGTTTATCAACGATGCGATGACGGCGAAAATCAACCGGCAGGTGGTCACTTTTCTGGATAACCTCGAGCGCGAACTGGTGGAAGGCACGGGTGGCCAGCCGGGCCTGAAGGAACTGCTGCGCAAGGCCGCAAAGGACGGGGCGGAGAACTATCGCACCGCGCTCTTTTCAGAATTACAAAAAGCAACGCTGCCATGAAATTTGAAACGCAGAGGAACGAAGCATCGGGACGCCAAGGGCTGGCGGGGAGGGGGTGCGGAGTACGTAGTCCCGCCTTTAGGCGGAATGCACCGTTTGAACCATGTGAAGCTTTTGGTTTTGTGGGGGGCTCTCTCGAACCTTCATCGTTCCTTCCGCCTAAAGGCGGGACTACGTACGGGCTTTGCCGCCTTGCGATGGTTTGTTTGATTTTCGCTCTCATTGCCTGCCTTGGGGTTCCGAAATCCCACGCCCAGGCTTCATCCGTGGGGCGTGCGATTGCCACGGAGCTTGCGGAAAAGCTGGGCCAGCGCGGGGCAAAGGAACTGGTGGAAGCGGGGGGCGAGGCGGCGGTGCGTGAGGTGATTGAGAAGACCGTGGCCGAGGGCGGGGAGCAGGTCGCGCGGGAGGTCGCGGTGTATGCCGAGCGCTATGGCGCGCGGAGCCTGCTTGCATTTCGCGAGGCCCCGGTGGCCATGGCGCAGGCGATGCGCAAGGTGCCCGCGGAACTCGCGGAGCAGGCCATGCGTGCTGCTGCCCGGGAGCCTGCCGCAATCGCAAAGCTCGTGGCGGCCCATGGCGACGATGTGCTGCTGGTCGCCGCGAAGCATCCCGGGGTGGGCGTGGATATCGCGGCCAAGCTGGGGCGCGAGGGATGCAGTGTGGCGAAAGGGCTTTCCACGCCGGAGGCGATTCGGCTGGCGCGATTCGGCGACGACCTTGCCCAGTTGCCCGCAGCGGAGCGGGCGGGGGTGCTTTCGCGGGTGGGGAAGGCGCCGCAGAAAGTGCTGGAGTGGCTGGAGAAGCATCCCAAGGTGCTCGGCACCGCCGCGCTCACGGCGACAGCGCTGGTGACGATCGACAAGATGCTGGGCGATGCGGAGTCACCGGGATTTATCGAGCGCGTTCTCCCGCAATTCAAAACACCCGTTTTTTGGGTGCTCGTGGCGCTGGCGGGGCTGGTAT
>JAYUWZ010000076.1:0-4730 GCA_043753265.1 Verrucomicrobiaceae bacterium | reverse complement strand
TTTTCGAGAAAGGCAACCCGATCCGCGACGGTGCGATGCGACAGCACCTCCGGCACCCACGGCTCATTGCGCCGGATGTCTATCGTAGAGGTCCGCCGCCTGTTCGTCTCCACCACGTACGCGCGCCCCCAGTCATCAAATGCAAACGCCACCGGATTCTCCAGCAACGGCTCCGAGGCCCACAACTCCGCCTTCAGCCCCGGCGCAACCGCCAGCGACTTCAGCGAAGCCTCCGGCGAAGGAATCCCATCCGGTTTTTTGCCTACCTCATCGGCGGCAAGCAGCGTGGCGGCAGAGCAGGAGAGAATCAGGAGAGGACGAAACATCGGAACTGTGGTGCTTTTTAGATACGCCCCCCGCAACCAGAAAGTTGGAGCGCCGCACTCAGACCGCGCTCCGAACTGCGCCATTGGGCGTTGGATGTTGGATGTTGGATGTTGGATGTTGGACGTTAAGCGTTGGACGTTACTTCAGCTCATAAACCCGAAACCCAGGGTGCAAATACTGCAACGGTCCAGGCTCGCGTTCCCACACCAGCGTGTGCTTTTCGAAAAGTTCATCGTAATACTCGCGCTTCTTTGAGCCTTTGGCCCCTGAGAGCGCTGAGTGGTAGTCAGCCTCGCACGCCACCACATGCGTCACGCCCCGCGTCTTTAGCTCCGCAAAATCTCCCACGTCTGCGAGATAGCGTTGCCTGGGGGCATAGATGGGGTTTGGCAGCACATACCCGGACAGGCCAGATTTCTTCCCGTTCAGCAGATGAGCCCGTACGTCATGCGCAATCCCCGCATTGGGCGGAACCTTTTCCTTCAAAAACGCGGTGAGTTCTTTGCGGTCATCGCGCTTAAATCCCTGCCAATGCACCACGAGTTCAGGGATGTGGCAGGCCACGGCAACTGCAGCCAGAGCAGGGCCGGCCCAGCGCAGTTTGCCCGTCTGTGATTGCCGGCGCGTCCATTCCACGATTCCCACGGCTCCCAGACCGCACGCAAAAACGTAGACTGGCAGGAGATACCGATCCTTGGTTTTGGGCGAGAAGCTCACGAGTAAAAAGTAGCCGATCACAAATCCGCCCAGCACCCGCATGGCCCCCGGTGCGCGTTCCTTTTGTCTCCGCCACATCCAGTATCCGAGCCCCAGCAACAAGGGCACGGAGAGCGTGGTGCCGAGCTTGCTGAGGTGCTTGCACTTGAACGCCTCTGAACGCTGCTCCGCGCGGCGTTCCACTTTCTCGAGTTCCTCGGTGATACTGTCACTGAGCCGCCCAATGTGGGCCAGGCCGCGTACGTTGATTGCCGCAAAGCATGCCGCCAGCGCCATGAAAGCCACAAGCAGTGCCGTCCAGCGTGAACCGTTTTCCCGCCGGGTAAGGCCTATGCCGAGCAGCGCGGCTCCGGCCATCACGCCGCCCAGGTATTTTCCCGAAAGCGCCAGCCCCGCGCCGAGTCCAACGAGCACCGCCTGCAGCAGGGTCGGACGCCTGCCGTAGGCCACGAGCGCGGTCGCCGTCCACGCCATGCCGACGAGCAGTGCGCAATCCTCCTTCATGTAGTGCGCGAGTTCAAAGAGCACCGGGTGTGTGATGGTCAGCGCTCCGGCGAGCAAACCCGCGAGCGCGCCCCCAAGCTGCCATGCAAGTACCACCATTGCCGCCACCGAGAGCGCTGCAAATAGCGCGGAGGCATGGCGCCCTTTCTCCACCACGGGCTGCGAGTGCTTCGGCGTGCCATCCGCAGCCATCAAGGCCTCGGTGGTGACGAGGAGGAGCAGGGGATGGTGAAAATTGAACTGCCCCCGGATGACTTGCTCGGTCTTCGAGGGCTCGTCGGTGTGGTAGTAATAGGGGAAGCTCTGGTCCCGCGTGTACATCCAGAAAGCTACCGCTGCAAAGGCGAGGGCACAGGCCCAGCGCATCCAGTTGGACGCATGGGGATTGGGATTGCTAGTCGTGGTGGGAGCACTACTGTGGGACACGCTCCTTTGATGCCGAAAAACCAGTGTCTCGTGCCAGCTATTTCCCCACTTGTTCCAATGCCCGGCGGGCACCGCGGCGATCGGAGTCGTTGGAGGAACGCTGCAATTCCTCGAGCTTGGGCCGGAGCGGACGTGCCGCCGCGCCCAGCCGGCCTGCGCGCTCAATGGCCCAAGCGCGACCTTCCTGCGATTGGCCGTTCAGCGCGAATTCGAGCACTGCCAGATCGCGCACGCGTATCGAGCGGAGCGTCTCCAGCGCAAAGGAGCGATCGGTTTCCACTCCCACCATCTGGATTATCGCCTGCATGGCCTGCATGGCCTTGTCGGCGTGCTTCTCACAATAAGGGGCAAGCGATTCCGCGGCGGCGCGGCGCACATCGCCACTGGCGTCGGCCAGGTGTGGATTCAAAGTGGGAAACAGAACGTCGGGGTTATGCTCCACTTTTCCAAAGGCACGGATGGCGGCCACGCGAACGGGGATCTGCGGTTCCTTGATCGCCTCGGTGATGAGCGGCAGACCGGCGGTGCCTCCAGCCGGGAGGGCTGCGAGAATCGCCACGCGCGCGTCGGGATCGGATTTCGGGTAAAGCTCCATCATGCGCGGAACCGCCGATGCTGCGCCGAGGCCCGCGAGAGCATTGGCGGCAGCGGCGCGGGACGCGGGATCGTCGAGGCACGCCACCAGCCGTGTGGCCAGTTGCGGGTCCTTGCTGCCGAGCTTCGCTGCGGCATTGAGTGCCGCCACGCGCACCTTGGATTCCGGGTCTCCGAGAAGAGTGGTGACCTGTGCCGCGATCGGCTCGGCCTCCTTGCCCAGCGCGGCAGCGGCATCGGCAGCGGCAGCGCGCACTACAGGCTCCTTGTCCTTCATCGCGGCCTCGAGTTTTTCCAGCGTCTGGCGTGGCGAGGCATCGAGCGCAACAGCCGCGCCCAAAAATGCGGCGCGCACCAGAGGCTCTGGATCGCCCGCCAGTTTCAAAATATCCGCCCGCGCCTCGCGGGCATCGATCCCCAGTTCGCTGATCACCCCGAGCGAGGCGAGCCGCACGGTGGCATTCGGCGACTTCAGCCCGTCCTGCAATTCCTGCAATCCCGAGATGCCGATGCTCTTGAGCACCTGCACGATCCAATGGGTGCGGCCGAGGTCGGCGGGCTTTGTCTTTTCCAACTGCACGAGCAGCGCGGGAATGGCAGGCGCGCCAATCTGCGCGAGCGCCTCGGTGAGCGTCGCGGAAGGATTTCCTGTCTTCGCGGCCATGGCGATGAGCTCCGGCACGACAGCCTTGGCATCCGTACCAAAGCGCCCCAGCAGATACGTCGCACGGTCTGTGTGGGCAGGATTCTTGAGCAGGGCCGCGACGGCGGGCACCACGGTTTTGTCCGCGGGACGCACCATCAAAATTGCATTCACCGCCGCGGTGCGCAGCGGCTCCTGGTCACTTTGAACCATGGCCACCAGCGGGGGCACGACCGTGGCAGCGGGCAGGCCCACCTTCGGGAGAGATGAAAGCATCGCCACCTGCGCCTGGACGTCCTTCTCCGCAGCGAGTCGTTCCAAAATCTTCGGGGCAACCGGTGCCGAGTCACGCCCCACGGAGGCCAGCGCACGCGCACTACCTCCCCGGATTTTCGCATCCTGCGAGCCCAGCGATTCCGCGAGCGGGGTCACGGCGGGCTTGCCAATCAAGCCGAGTGCCTCGACCGCCTCATTGCGCACAGCCTCATCGCCGTAGCCGAGATTTTCAATCAGCCCGGGAATCGCATCCTTCTCCGTCATCGCACCGAGCGCCTTTGCGGCCCCGATTCGCAGCCCGTTGTCCTCGGCCTTGAGTGCTTCAAGCAGCGCTGGTTTTGCCGGGGCTCCGATGCGGGCGAGCGCGTCCGCGCAGCGTACGATAATTTGTCCCCGGTCTCGCTGGCGTCCCCCGCGTGTCTTCCGGTTGTCCATTCCATCGATCAATTTGGGAATGGCCTCGGCTGCATCCGGCCCGATTGCGGCAATGGCCGTAATCGCGTAGCTCCACACCTGCCTGTCCTGGTCATCCAGCGCAGCAATCAACGCGGGCAAAGCAGGTCTCGCCGCCGGGCCCATGATGGAAAGCTGGTAGGTCGCTTCGCGACGCATCACGCGATCGGTAGCGCCGAGTTGCTCCACCCACTTGCCCACATCCGCCGCATGGAGCGGCGCGAGCGAGGAGGCCAGCAAAAGGAGGGCTGCCAAAGTAGGCGAGGTTTTCAACCTCGCTTTGGCGGGAGCGTGGGCGGGAGGTGCATACGATTCCCATGTAAAAGCCGCCTTCACCCGCGTGAAGTTGGAAACCTCGCTTGCCTTGTGCGCCTCGCCTTTTGGGGCGCATTGATTGTTACGCGTGGTCATTGTGCCAATGACCTAGCCTGCGAGACCGCGCAGCATGCCCGTGCTGTCGCCATGGCGCGAAACCTTGGCGCCTGCGGCGTGGAGCATGGTCAGCAGCAGATTGCACATCGGCGTCTCCGAGGCGTATTGCAGGTGCCGGCCTGGCAGGATGGCTCCGCCGCCGCGGCCTGCGAGGAGCAGCGGGAGGTCTTCGTGATTATGCCGGTCGCCATCAGCGAGCGACGAACCGTAGAGCAGCATCGTGTTGTCGAGCAGGTTGCCCTCGCCGTCGGGGATCGACTTCAGCTTGTTGATGAGATACGCAAACTGCTGGATGTGAAAGCGGTTGATGTCCCGGATCTGGCGCAGGTTATCGGGGTTGTTCTGGTGATGCGAAATC
>JAYUWZ010000075.1:0-2127 GCA_043753265.1 Verrucomicrobiaceae bacterium | reverse complement strand
TTCGTGCATGCGGACGTAAGCATGGCGGAATTCCAGAGACTGCAAGAAGAGAAGGGCGAATCGTGGGTGAAGCTCTTCCAAAAATCCATCCAGGCCCAGCTCAAGCGAGGCAGCAAGCCGGAGGACGAACCGAGCACTGCCCAACTCCTGCTCGCCCTCCTGGGTGACAGCAGCGGCATCAAAATTTCCATGGCCAAGATGCTCGGTCAGCTTGAGACGCTGACCGAGGATATCGGATTCGGCTCCGACTCCGTGATTGTCGGCGACCGCAACCGTGTCGCTCTCGAGGTCTTCGACAAGGAGGTGAAAGCGGGGCGGAAGAATCTCGGCATCTTTTACGGCGCCGCGCATCTGCTCGACATGGAAAAGCGCCTTGAAGCCCGCGGCTACAAACGCACTGCCGAGCGCTGGATGGTGGCTTGGGACATCAAGCCCCGCGCGGACGAAAAAAAGTAGCCCCTTGGTCTGTTATTTCAGGAGTTCTTGAAACTCATCGGGTTCAATGAGCGAAAATAAGAATCGACTCTTAGTTTCGCCATCCAGCAAAGATTCTCCCTCATGTGTCGCACGCTACTTTCCCTTCTGCTCTTTTCCGCGTTCGCTTCGGCGGCTGAGCCCCAGCCTCGTTTTCAGATTCTCGCCATATGGGACGGTTGTCCTCATGCGGACGACACCAACCTCCCCAAGGAGATGGACCGTCTTGTCGCCCAGTTTGGAAAGGGCGGCAATGGCGACCGCATTGGCTTTTCCTTTATCCACCCCGGCAAAGACCGCCTGCGCAGGGTGGTAAAACTGGCGTCCGAGAAGGGACTCGCCATCGGGGTCATCCTCGCTATTCAGACCCACACCAACGGAAAATTCCGAGCCTTTCAGAAAACCGATTTACGACTCTACCAGTGGCGTGCCAACGGCGAGCCGGGCTCTTGGAAGGGCTACTACACGGGGGCGAATAACGCGGGGAAACAGGAGATCACGGAGGACTCCCGAGACCACCTCGTCGTGACGCCATCCCGCTACGCCCAGCCCGTGCGCGATATGCTCGTGGTACCAGCAGGGCAGCAGGCAAAGGAGATCCGCGAGGTAATGAACGAATTTCCCGGGGTCATCACCATCGTTAATCCCGTCATCGAGGAGGAACTCGCCATCGCTGCCGCCTCGCTGAAGGAGGGGGCTGACGGCTGGCTGGCGGACCACTCGCCATTTGCGGTGACGGAGTTTCGCGACTGGCTGCGGCATTCCGGAGAATACGACGCCGAGGGGGGTGCTTATGCAGGGCAGGGGGCACCCGAGGCAATTACCGGTGGCTATATTGATATTCGCGGAAAAAAGCGCAGCCCGTTTTACGATGATCCAACCCCAGCTGACGCGGCGAAAACGGGGGACAGCTTCAACGCAAAATTCGGCACGTCATTTACCTCATGGAAGTTGCGCTACTGGGACATGGAGGCCTTCCCGGCCGCCATCACCGATGCAGCCTTCGATCCCACGCCGGAGCAGGGCGCAGGCAGTGTGGAGGGAGGCTTCGATGCACCTCGCAAGCGTGAGCCCGGAAATGCATTCTGGCGGGCCTGGAGCTGGGATATTGGTGATCAAGGTGGGAAGTTTCCTCCGGGATACCCCAAGGAGGCTGCCTTTGGTTTTCGGCAGACGCTGGTGGCGCATTTTGTTCGCGACGTGAGCGACGCTGCGGCTGACAAGGGAATTCCGCGTGAGTGCATTTTCGCGCATCAAATTCCTGGGGAACGCTACGGCCCGCGTGGCATCAGCAGCGCAAGCACCATATGGAGCGGATGGCTCCCTGCCAGCGGTACCGTGGGCGTGACGCTCTTCGGCCGAATCGAGACGGAACGCCTCAAGGCTTTCCAGGCCCCGTGGGGCATCTTTGAGTGGCATCCCAAACCCAACGCAAAACCTGAGGACCCCAAGCTCAGAGAATCCGCGCTCCGGGACTTGCGCGACTACGCAGCCTCCGGGTGCAAGGTGCTTTTCCCTGGGTGGTGGCGTAATGAAGGCCGCGACCGCCACATTTTCCCACTCGACGACAGCGAGTTCGCAAACGCAATCCACGACTTCCTCGCCGAGCGGGCAAAGTAACGGACGTCGTTTGGATTGCGGAAAGCTGGAGAT
>JAYUWZ010000074.1:0-9922 GCA_043753265.1 Verrucomicrobiaceae bacterium | reverse complement strand
GTCGATTTGGTAAACCGAGGTATCCGCCAGGCCATTGGGGCGGACGGTGCCGGGGCCAAACACATTGCTGCCCATGGACATCCCCAGCAACTGCCCCTGGGCATCCATCAGTGCATCGTGTCCGAGGCCGCCGAGGTCCACGAGCCGGAGATCGAAGCCGCGCCCCGTGCCAAGCTCAAGCACCGCAGGGGGCGCAAAGGCGAGGGCAAAGGCTTCCTTGATCTGCATGAGCTTGCCCATGGCCCGGGCCTGGATGGCCGGCACCTTTTGGTCGGGTCGCTTGCGCAGATCCCAGTGCTTGAGCTTGAGGTACATGAGCACCTGGTTTTGTGCATTGCCGCTGAAGCTGAAGCCGAGCACGCCGAAGCCGCCTTCCACGAGATCCTTCTCGTCCTCGAAGAAATGCCTCTCCATTTTCTTCAGCACTTCATCCGCCTGCTCGCGCGTGGAGCCGGGCGGGAGCTGCGCCATGGCAAAGAGCATGCCGGTGTCTTCATCCGGCAGGAATCCGGTGGGCGCCCGCACGAAGAGGAAGACCACTGCCGCGCAAATGCCGATGTAGCAAAGCAGCGCGAGGAAGCTGTGGCGCAGGAATCCGCCGACGCTGCGCGCGTATTTCTCGGTGATGCTGGCGAAGGCCCGGTTGAACCATCCAAAGGGGCCGCGCTTTTTCTCGGCGTGGCCCTTGGGCCGCGGCTTCAGCATGGTAGCGCAGAGCGCGGGCGTGAGGATGAGCGCGACGAGCACGGAGAGCGCGACGGCGCTGGCAATAGTGAGTGAGAACTGCCGGTAGATGACGCCGCTGGAGCCGGTGAAAAAGGCCATGGGCACAAAGGCTGCGCAGAGCACAAGGCCGATGCCGACCAGCGCACCGCTGATTTCGTCCATGGATTTCCGCGTCGCCTCCTTGGCGGAAAGCCCTTCCTCCTCCATCACGCGCTCGACGTTTTCCACCACCACGATGGCGTCATCGACCAGCAGGCCGATGGCGAGCACGAGGCCAAAGAGCGTGAGCGTATTGATGGAATAGCCCGCGACGGACATGATGCCGAAAGTGCCCAGCAGCACGACGGGCACGGCGATCGTGGGAATGAGCGTCGCGCGCCAGTTTTGCAGAAAGATGTACATCACCAGGAAGACGAGCACGATGGCCTCGAGGAGCGTCTTCACGACTTCCCAGATGGAGATGCGGACGAAGAGCGTGGTGTCGTACGGATAGATCGCCTTCACGCCGGGCGGGAAAAATGCGGAGAGCTCGGCGACCTTCTTTTTTACAACGTCCACGGTCTCCAGCGCATTGGTGCCCAGTGCCGGGCGAATGGCCATGCCGCTTGCAGGCAGGCCGTTGAAACGGGCAGTCACGTTGTAGTTTTCGCTGCCGAGTTCGATGCGCGCGACGTCGCGCAGGAATACGCGTGAGCCATCCGGGCTCACGCGCAGGAGGATCGCCTCGAACTGCTCGGGCGTCTGCAACCGGCTTTGCGCCATGATGGTGGCATTCAGCAACTGCCCCTTCGTGGAGGGGAGCGCACCCAGCGCGCCCGCGGAGACCTGCGCATTTTGCGCGCGCACGGCGGCGGCGACCTCCGCGGTGGTCATCTGGTATTCGGTGAGCTTGTCGGGATTCAGCCAGATGCGCATGGCGTACTGCGTGCCGAAGGACTGGACCTCGCCCACGCCCGGGAGACGGCTGATGGGGTCGCGCATGACGCTCGAATTGTAGTCCGCGAGATCGGTGGCGGACATCTTCCCGTCCTCGGAGATGAGGCCGACGACGATGAGGAAGTTTCGCACGGACTTGTTCACCTGCACTCCCTGCTGCTGCACTTCCAGCGGGAGCAGCGGAGTGGCGAGGGCCACTTTGTTTTGCACCTGCACCTGCGCGGTGTCGGCATTCGTGCCGTCTTCAAACGTAACGGTGATAGTCGCGGTGCCATCCGACGTGCTGGCCGACTCGATGTAGCGGAGGTTGTCGATGCCGTTGAGCTTTTGCTCGATGACCTGCGTGACGGTATCCTCCAGCGTTTTTGCCGACGCGCCGGGATAGATGGCGATGACCGTGATGGTCGGCGGCGCGATGCTCGGGTACTGCGCGATGGGCAGTCCCGTGATGGAGAGCGCGCCCGCGAGCATGATGACGATCGCGATGACCCATGCGAAGACTGGGCGGTCGATGAAGAATCTGGACATCCGTGGTTTCCTTAAAGAGTGCCGTTACTTGGCGGGTGCCGGTGCCGGCGCTCCCGCTGGCGGCGGCGGATTTGCCGCCTCCGTGGGCGCGGGGTGCGCGATGGTCACCGGTGCGCCCGGGCGGATCTTCTGGAGGTTGTTGATGATCACCTTGTCACCTGCCTTGAGCCCATCAGTCACCAGCCATTGGTTGCCGACTGCGCGCGGGGTCTGCAGCACGCGCAGCTCGACCATGTTATTTGCGCCCACGATCAAGCTCGTCGGTTCTCCCTTGGAATTGCGCGTCACCGCGAGTTGCGGCACCTGGATCGCGTTGGGCGTGGTGCCTTCCTCGAGCTGCGCGCGGACGAACATGCCCGGCAGCAGTTCGCGCCGGGGATTCGGGAACGTCGCGCGGAGCATCACGGAATTGGTCATCGCATTCACCGTGACGTCGGACATTTCCAGCGTGCCGGGCTCGGCGTAAGTAGTGCCGTCCTCAAGGAGGAGTTTCACGCGTGCCTTGCCCGCCTCGTCGGCCTTCAGCCGGCCGCTGGCCAGTTCGCGCTTCAGCCTCAGAAGCTCGCTGCTGGCCTGGTTTACATCCACATACACGCGGTCGAGTTGCTGCACCGTGGCGAGCAGCGTGGCCGCGACGGACTGCACATACGCCCCCTCAGTGACCTGCGAAATACCGATGCGCCCCGCGACGGGCGACGTCACCTTCGTGTAGTCGAGATTGATCTGCGCTGTCTGCACCGCCGCTTTTCCGGCGAGCACGTCAGCATCGGCACCCAGCTGCGCGGCGAGCGCGTCGTCGTACTCCTGCTTGCTGATGGCCTTGGTGGAGAGCAGTTGCCTGGAGCGCTCCTCCTTCAGCTTCGACATCGTCTGGTTTGCCTCCGCACGGGCGAGCGTGGCTTGCGCGCTGTCGAGCGCGGCCTGGTATGGCGCGGGGTCGATGGTGTAAAGAAGCTGCCCCTCCGTGACGTCGCTGCCTTCGTTGAAGTGGCGTTTCAGCACGATGCCATTCACGCGGGCTCGCACCTCCGCCATGCGCAGCGCCGAGATGCGGCCCGGCAAGTCCTGACTAAGCGTGATGGGGGCCGGAGTGATTGTGACCACGCCGACTTCCATAGGCCCGCCGAATCCCATCCCGCCGCCGGGAGGACCTTCGGGTTTGCGGTCGCATCCCGTCATCCATCCACACGCCACCACTCCGACGACTGCCAGGAGAAAGCGCGGTAACGCGCGGCTTGGTGTTGCGGCCTTCGCTGAAAAGTAAGGCAAAATCATGATTTCGAAATCTCCGGAAAATGGCCGTATGGCTCGCCCGCTTTGTTTCGCAGGTCAACGGGAAGTGTATTCACTGCGAGCCGTTTGACGATTATTAATCACCTAAGACATCTAAGCCAATTGCGCCCAGTCGGCGCGGCGCATTACTGTAGCGCGGACTTCCAGTCCGCTTGGTGGGCTGTTGTGTGGAGGACGATCCGATACCAGCGCCAGTCCGGCATTCCCGCCCTGCGGACTGGAAGTCCGCGCTGCTCTCCCGGCTTGTGCCGATTCAGTAGCGCGCAGCGGCGCGTTCGCCAGCGGTGAGATCGGAGGGCTTTTTGCCGATCTCCATGGCATAGCGCGCCTCGGCCACGGACCAGTTTGTGCGAGCCCGTTTCGGCGAGGCAGGCTCCGAAGATGCGATGCGCACCGAAACGACCTGCGCCGAGTCGCCATTGCTGCGCGCAGGGCCGCTCCCCACGGAAGCAAGCATTCCCTGCCTTTCCCGCTCGCGCTCAAAGTTTGCCCGCGCCTCCCTCTGCAACCGCGAGATTTCATCCTGGTCTGCATACCGTGGTGACGTCGATGAGGGTCTGAATGGCTTCACCGCCGTCGGCTCCGAGGAGGCACAAGCGGCAAATAGCATGGTGACGGTGGCCAAAAGGATTGCTTTCATCGGTTCGGTATCGGTCTAACCGATATCGGTTCGTGGGGCAACGTTAGAAAAGGGACGTTAAACAATTAAGAAGGCCACCCGGACTCTTACGAGCTCACGTCACCAAAAAAAGACACCATCAGCGTGACTTGCTGTGCGTCTTGCGGACGAACCTCCGGTCAACCAATGGTGCGTGGAAGGTATCGGCAGGCTGCGAGTTTTTGGATGTGTCGCATCGCTTTCCAAGTGGAAGCCTCTGCCCGCTTGATAATCACACAGACCGGACGACGGTGGCCGGATGCCGCGCCTTTCAATTCTGGATCTGGCCTTTGTGCCCGCTGGAGCCACGCCAGCCGATGCGCTCAGGAACACGCTGGATCTGGCCCAGCATGCGGAACGCTGGGGCTATCATCGATTCTGGCTGGCGGAGCATCACAATATGGTGGGAATCGCCAGTGCAGCCACCGCGGTGGTCATCGGGCATGTCGCCGCGGGGACAACGACCATCCGTGTCGGAGCAGGGGGCATCATGCTTCCCAACCACGCGCCGCTGGTGGTGGCCGAGCAATTTGGGACGCTGGAATCACTTTACCCCGGCAGGATTGATCTGGGCCTGGGTCGGGCGCCTGGGACGGATCAGCTCACGGTGCGCGCATTGCGCAGAGAACTGGGAGCCGACAGCTTTCCGCAGGATGTGATGGAGCTTCAGGCCTACTTTGGCCCGCTTCAAAAGGGGCAGAAAGTGCAGGCGGTTCCGGGAACCGGATTGCAGGTGCCGCTTTGGATATTGGGGTCCAGTTTGTTTGGCGCGCAACTCGCGGCCATGATGGGGCTGCCCTACGCGTTTGCCTCGCATTTTGCGCCTGCCGCACTGCTTCCCGC
The DNA here is from genome assembly GCA_043753265.1 of Verrucomicrobiaceae bacterium. GTDB lineage: Bacteria > Verrucomicrobiota > Verrucomicrobiia > Chthoniobacterales > Chthoniobacteraceae > SXWH01. The sequence continues at coordinate 4,938 of JAYUWZ010000074.1, read as the reverse complement.
GCTTGCAGCGTATCGCGAGGGATTCTCCCCCTCGCAGCAACTCCGCACTCCCTACTCGGCAGCGGGAATCAATGTGGTGGTCGCCGAGACCGATGCGGAGGCACGCAGGCTTTTCACCTCGGCCCAGCAGCAGTTCACCAACATGGTGCGCGGGGTGCGCGGCCAGCTGCAGCCCCCTATCGACGACATCGAGGCCTATTGGACGCCCGGGGAAAAGGCGCAGGCCTCCAGCATGCTCACGTGTTCCTTCGTTGGCTCGCCTGTGACGGTACGGCAGCAGCTGGAGCAATTTATCGTGCAGACGGGCGTGGATGAATTGATCGTGGCAGCCGCAATCTACGACCACGCTGCGCGGCTGCGGTCTTACGAGCTTTTGACGGGGCTTTGGTGAGAGACAGGTGCTGCATGGACAAGCCAGCGGCTTGTCCCTACCCGCGCGCCTCGCTAAGCCTGAACGGCTGGGGGGAGGCCAAAGCCTCCGCTGCCCGTGGGAGTTTCGTCTTCGGATTCATCTCTCAAGAATCCGGCTCGCTGGATGGCTTCCCTCAGCTTTGCTTTTCCTCCGGTCTCAATCACGTCTCCGTGGCCCACGATGACGCGATCGAAATCCCAACTTAGCAAAAGCTCCAGGGATTTTTCGAAGGCCTCAGCATCTTTTACCCCCCATTTGAACGGACGCGACATGCCTGGGTGATGCTCTCCTCCGATTGCGACGTTCAGCATGATTTCCGTCCACATCGGTTCCTCGTTTCCAAAATTGAAAACCAGTTCGGTCAGAATGAGGGTCTGCGACTCGGTGTGGAGCATGGCCGTATCCCTCGCATCGGGCGCTCCTTGAATTTCCAGCGCCAGCAGTTCATCGGCCCAGGCGTCTGGCGGTGGAACCAGCGGCGAGGTTTCAAATCCCACCACGTCCGAGAATCCAACGGGTCCCAAATACGCCAATTCAGGAAATGCCTCTTTCCCCTCCTTGGCGAAGGTGTCGTGCCGCAGGGTCCCATCGAGGATCCATGATGGTTCGCCCAGGGAGTGAATGGTCTCCACGTCGGCCGGGGAAAAGGGGGCCGTGGAATGGATCACCAGTTGGCCGGAGCGGAGCCGGATGAGAGTCACGTTCCTGCGAAAGTCCGCCCCAAGCATCTTCAATGGGTAGGTCAACATCCAGAGATTGAGCGCGATGGGTTGCAGGAGCGTGGTCGTCATGGCGGCCTAGATTCGCACCTCGACTTGGAAATGACCGTGCATTGGCGTGCTCAACCTCGCTTCAAAACACGCCTGTCGTTTCTACTGGAGCATCGTCACCGTGGGCCAGGCGCCTTTGCCTCCCAACCGCAGCAGATGCGGGTTCACCCTCGCCAGCGTTTTGATGTTCGCGAGTTGCAGCCCTTCCTTGCGAATGTTGAGCGTCTTGTCTGGAGCTGCGGCGAGAAGCGCCTTCAACTCCTGAAGCGGGATCGATTTTCCTGCTCCCACACTCGGCACAGTCTGCTTCTTTTCCACAGGCACGCCCGTCAAGGTGCTCACCTGTGCATCCACCCTTGCGATTTCCTGGAGCACTGCTTCGCGCCTCGCGCGAAGCTCGTGGAGTGCCTGCGTTCGAAGCGCAGCAATTTCTTGTTGAAGTTTTTCGATTTGAGTGAGCGCGGAGTCAGAGGCAGACATGAAGCCACGTGCCTCTAGCGTTCCCATCTACGGGGTCAAGAATGGTCGTCTCAGAGGAGATTAGAGTTTAGTCAGGATTTCACGGGTAAAGCGGAATTTTGGGGGCTGAACAAAGGAAACGAGCGGGCAAAGACAATGCCCGTGATGGTGTCCCACAAACGAAAGACACCATCGCCCGATTTGGTTCCCGCTTTTCAGTCCAGGAGTCAGTTCGTTCGATGGTGCAATGAAGGTATCGCGGCTCGTGGGAGAGTGGATGTATCCCGACCATTTCAGCCGGTTTGCTAAATCGGGTCGTTATCACGAACGACCGTCACTCCGCCGCCATCGGTCCGAGTTCTCGTCCTGCTCGCTCCCATGATGATGCCGATCCCAAACAAAATGACCGAGCCAATCATCACATAGAGCTGTGGCGCACCCGCCTCAATGGCCGCCCAAGCCAGCCCACCGATAAGAATTAGAAAACCGATAATGTAGGCGAGGAATCTCATGCCAATGAATCGGCGTCTCGCTGGTATTGGACGTAGCAATGAGTGGCGACTTCAAACGCGATAATCTGCCCGTTCTGTGTCCTCATTCAGGGACGCTAAGAAAATCATGTAAGAGATCCCAAGTTCTCCTAAGTCGTAAAAGAACCAATGGTTTTTAGGAAACGGCCGCTCGAAAGGCGTACCCGGCTGGCAAAGGGGTTGAAAATGCCCACTTTTTGGTTGATTATCTGGCGCCCCACTACTGGATAGGCCAAACCTCCACAAAGGGCTATCCAATACTCGGCGGGATCAGGTTCATCACCAAATCGGAGTCGAGCTCTTACGTAAAAGGCAAAGGTGGACCCGTTGATTCCAGTGATAACGCCCGTGCGGTAAGCGAGTTGCGAACCGATTGAATTCTCGACATATCGGATCGAGGGCAGAACTTCCCGATTGCCATCTTCCACGGGCATCACGGGAATCTCAAAACCCAGTGCAAAGGCCGGAAAGGCGCACACGTCGGCACCGGTGTCCAGAAGCGACCACATCTTACGGCGCTGAGGTTCACCAATGATCGTAGGAAACTCAAATTCCACTTGGACAGCCGGGACATCACCAGGAAGCATATTCTGCGACCACTGAGCGAGGAGATTACTTGCCACGTATTGTCCGCGGATTTGGGTGGGGAGATGACCTTTTTCCATCAGCTAGAGGGGAGTTGCGGGGAAGATATCGTGGATAATCTTTTCATGTTCTGGCGGGACATAGAGGAAAGGCGGGGGTAGCGCTTTCTGGCGAAGTTGCATGTCGAGATCCTCGGCAGTTTTGCCAAATGCGACGGGTTGGCCGTCCTTGACAGCAATCCAAACATCGGGGCCGTAGGTTTGGCGCCAGAGATTTTTGCAAACGCGCCAGGCGGAGAGTTCGGTAAAGGCAGTGGTCTTTTCCCCCACGGGGAGCTTGCGAGATTCGGAGTTTCCCGTGCCTGCGCTAATTGGGCCAACGAGTGGAGCGATCCGGGCGGCGATGGCATCGACGAAATACTTGTCAAAAGGCGACTCGACGCGGGCTCCCGTGACTTCGACGTGCTTGGAGACGACGACCATGAGGGAATCGAAGCGGTAGCTGGCGTAAAAGTAGGCCCGGGCGTCATCGCGTGCGCCTTCCACGATATTACCTGCCCACTCCTGCAAAACATCGCAAAGCGGCAAGGCGTCAACGATGGCACGGTTGCGACGATAGAAGACTTCGCTTTCCGCATCAATCGGTTGGGGCGACTTGGAGGAAAGGTCGAAGAAAAAAACCCGCTGGCACTCAAAGGGTCTTTCGCGGAGCAGCTCTGTGACGAGCCTGCGCTGTTTATCGGTCAACATGCTGCTTTTTTCTCCAAAGCAATTCGGATGCTCTCGGCAATGAAAACATCCTCAGTGGGCTTGCCAAAAATGCGAACTCCAAGCTGGCGAACTTCAGCGAGGGCTTCGGTGTCGTCCCGCAAGGCGGTGACGACAAAGACGGCGCAGACGTGAGGGGTGCCGCGCGGCTCGAAGTGACTGGCGAGGAGCGAACGCAGGATGCTCATGCCATTTTCTGCGAGGGGTGGATCGGTGGCCAGCTCTTGGGGGAATTCCACTGGCAGGAGAAGATCGAGGAGCACGGCGTCATAAGCCTGATTGGAAAGGAAATCGATCGCCTCCTTGCGCGAGTGTGCTTCCTCAACCCTGAAATGACGCTGGCCAAGTTCGTAGACAACTCCAAACACCGATTCGGGCTCGTCGTCGACAACGAGGACGCGTTTACCTTTGGCGACCGCTTTCATTGAGGTTTTCATGGCTGTTGCGAGTTTTGAGCTCCCGGGCCGTTTTTGGGAAGTTCCACTTCAAAACTCACAAGATTCTCTTTGGGGGCGCGGTGGACGTGGGCATGTACCGCGCCGCCGTGAAGGGTAACGATCACCTTTATGAGGGGACAGCCGAGACCTGCTCCGAAAATGGATTTCTGCTCTTCTGCGGAGAGATCCTTGTTCATCTCAAAAACACGCGCTTGGATTTTTTCGGGCATGGCACCAGCGGAGTTCTCAAAAAACAGCGTAATAGTGTCCGGCCTTTCCGTGGCGCGCACGGTTACCGGGCGTTCCCGCAGGCCGTACTTGGTCGCGTTATCCAAAAGATTCCGAACCACTTGCGCGATGCGATGGCTATCCATGATAATCTCAGGTAACGTGTGCACCGAGGGAGAAATGTCAACCGTGACCTTGCGCCGACGCCCGCGCAGTTCGAATTCGCGCGCGGTGTCTAGGACGATGTGGGCGATGGAGGAACGCTCGAAGCGATAACTCGCCTGCTGATCAAATGTGCGGGCATTGTCGGACTGCATCTGAACCCGGAAGACCTGTTCGCGAATGTTTTGGGCGATCTCGAGGATTTCAGGTTTTACCCGTCGGCCGAGGCAGATTTTCAATTTTGTTAGCTGGCTCAAAATGATCTGGAGTGGAGCGTTGGTTTCGTGGGCGGCAATCTGCAGCACCCGCTCAAGGCGCTCAGCATCGGCCTTGATCTTGGCAAGGTTCTGTTTGCGCCTGGTGAGATCATGAAGGACGACCTGGGCCTCATTCTGGCTCGGCCCAGGGCTGGCGTAGACTTCCACATCCACAGTGCGGCCCCTGGATGTACGAACGGCCATCTCGACCATGGGCGGGCGCTCCTTGCGGCGCAACATTTCCAGGCGCTCTTCCGCGCGAGGGCGGTCTCGGTCCTCGACAAACTCGAGAATCGAACGATGCTCGAGGTCAGCGAACGAATCTACTTCC
>JAYUWZ010000073.1:0-2128 GCA_043753265.1 Verrucomicrobiaceae bacterium | reverse complement strand
CCGCACTTCAAGAACTGGCGTAATTTATAGCGCGCCTTTTGCAGCTACCTCACCGCCCCCAACCGCTCATCACTCAGATCCAGCCGGTACATCATCTGATTATACTCATACCGCGGCGTGATGTCCGGATTCCCCGAAAAGTCCTTCGTATACGTCCCCTCAAAGTAGATGGACGTCCCATCGTCGTAAAAGGGATGATGCACCGGGTTGTAAAAGCTCTTCTTGTCGTGCGTCATGATGCGCACCGCCTTGAGCCACGGCCCCGTGGGCGCATCAGCCTCCGAGTACCACACCTCCCCCAGCATCGAGTGCTTCCCCTCGATCTGCACGGCGACCATCACCCAGCGTTCACGGTATTCGTTAAAGCGCACCGTGCCCACGTGTAGCTTCACACGCTCTCCCGACTTCGCATCCACCGGGAGCATCCGGCACTCCTCCGCGCGAAGCTTTCCTGCTTTCACCCACTCCGCTTCCTTTTGCGACTCCACCGGCCCCGCATCCTTGCGCCAGGCAAAATCGAGCGTGCCATCAGCGCGGCGGCGCAGGCTGTCCTTGCCCCCACAGGTCCAGGCTTCGTAGCTGTTCCGGTCGATCACATCCTTGAGCTTGGCGGGCACGCGTACGCTCAGCCCTGCGATGCCCATGTAAAGGTAGCCATCGCCCCGCCCCTGCGTCACCTGCCCGTGCAGGGCGCGCCATTCCTCATCGAGCGGCAGCGAGCCGATGGGCTCAAAAATTTCCTTCTCGTCGTTGAAGGCGACAATGCCCTGCTCCAGCAGTTTCCCGAGGCCGAGCCTGCGCTGGTAGCGAGCCACGAGTTTCTCCACGCCCGCATCATCCTTCACCACCGTGAGGCCGTCCAGCCACACCACACCTTCCGGGTCTTTCAGCGGCACCATCGATTTGGTGAAGCCCGATTTATCCGTGAAATAGTGAAAGTTCACGCCAAGGCTCTGGGGTATCTCCCCCTTCTTCGTCAAAGGGTGATCCGCCCACGCCGCACTCGTGCGGAAGTTCCCCAGCGGATACTCCATGCGCGCCGTATCGCCCCAAATCCAGAAGAGCCGCCCCTTGTACATCGCCACCTGCGCGGAATCCTGCCCGGCCACGTGCCCCGCGCTGAGCGGATCGGCGAGTGGCGTCTTTTCCCCAAGCATCACCGAGTCACGATAAATCCCCCGGCCCGTCTGGCGATAGAGACGCTCCGCAATGTTCACCCGCTTGATTTTCACCGTCGCCCTGCCGCCGCCCTTCGGCGTCAATTTCAGGCCCACGCTCCCAAATCCATCCTTCGGGTACTCATACCCGTGGCTGCGCACTTTGAAAAACACCTCGCGCCCTTCGAGCCCCGGTTCGTCGAAAGCCACCCACCCGGCGCTGTCCGTCACCCACACCTGGCCATCCGAGGATTCCAACTCCACGAGCGGCACCCCGCGTCCGGTCACGTCGTCCACCACCTGGATTCCAAAAGGGGCGGCAGAGCAAATGCCAGCCGCAGCCAGCGCCATCAATACTGTGCGAAAAATCATGCGAGGATGCCCTTTACCACGTGGCCTTCCACGTCCGTAAGGCGAAACTGACGGCCCTGGAAACGGAACGTGAGCTTCTCGTGGTCCACCCCCAGCAGATGCAGCACCGTCGCCTGGAAGTCATGCACATGCACTTTGTTCTCCACCGCATTGTATCCAAATTCATCCGTCGCGCCGTAGCTGATGCCCGGCTTCACGCCGCCGCCTGCCATCCACATGGTGAAGCCGTAGGGATGATGGTCGCGCCCCCATTGCTTCCGGTCGTTGATGTCCCCCTGGATGAACGGCGTGCGCCCAAATTCGCCGCCCCAGATCACCAGTGTGTCGTCGAGCAGCCCCCGCATTTTCAAGTCCTTCACCAGCGCCGCGCTCGGCTGGTCCGTGTCCTTGCACTGGATTTCAAATTGCGAGGACAGGTTGCGGTGGTGATCCCACCCCGCGTGAAAGAGCTGCGTAAAGCGTACCCCTCGCTCCGCAAGCCTGCGCGCCATCAGGCAATTGTAGGCATACGAGCCCGGGCGCTTCACATCGGGCCCGTACATCTCCAGCACGCTCGCGGGCTCCGTGGAAAGATCCGCCAGCTCCGGCACGCTCATCTG
>JAYUWZ010000072.1:0-2130 GCA_043753265.1 Verrucomicrobiaceae bacterium | reverse complement strand
TGGCGGCCATCACCGGAAGCATCGGCATGCTGCCCAGCGCAAGCCTTGGGGCCAGCAAGCCGGGTGGACTTTATTTCGGTCTCTTCGAGCCCGGCGGTGGCTCGGCCCCGGACATCGCGGGCAAGGGAATTGCAAATCCGATAGCCCAGATTCTCAGTGCTGCGATGATGCTCCGCTTCGCTCTCGGGCGTGAGGACGTCGCAGTGGCCATCGAGGCGGCTGTCCAGCGGGTCATTCAGGATGGCCTGCGCACGGGCGACATCTACAGCGAGGGCACGCGCAAAGTTGGCACCGCCGAGATGGGTGCGGCCATTGCGGCTGCGATCTAGCGCCGCGCGTCTCATTGTACAATCTTCAGCCCGGCAGGCGCGATTGCGCTGCCGGGCTTTTGTTGTTCACCGGCAAAGCTCACGCTGTCCTGGATCTGCTTCACTGCGTCGCCGGGGAGCATCTTGCGAGAGAGCACGAGGTCGAGATAGGCAAAGTCGATCACCGCGCTGCCCGCCCAGTCGGCTGTGCGGGTGTAGCCGGAAACAGGCGCGGCCAGGCCGCTTGTCTTGCGAATGTCCGCAGGTGTGGGGCCGGCCATTGCGAGGCATGCGCCGAGATGCACGAGCTTCACGTCGGGTGCGAATTTCAACTGCTCGCCGATGAACATGCCGTCGAGGATTTCGCTCCCCACGGTGATTCCTTTTTCAGTGCCGTGCGAAGATACGTAAAAGACGATCGGCTCGTTGATGTAAGGCAGGTCGGAGCACCACTTGGCGAAGTCTGCCTTGCCCGTGAAAAAGCGATGCCGCATCGCCACCGTGGGCACGCGGGTGAAGAACTGCCGCAGCATTTCGCCATAGGAATACTCGGAGTCGCGCAGGCTGGCTTCCCAGCGGGCCTCGAGCACGATGAGCCACACGCGGCCCGGTTGTGGCTCCAGGCGTGAGCCGCTCCATTCCCCACCGGTGGGTGCCGCATCGGCCTTCCATTTTCCAGTGAATGCCGAGCGGTCGGCTGAGAGCTTGAATTCGGCCTTCCCGGTGACCCCGGATGGCTCGCGGTAAGTGAGGGAGAGCGTGTCCTCTTTCACTATGCCCGTGATGGTGGAGCGTCCGCCGTATGCATAGCATCCTTCCACGCGGTCGCCTTTTTGAACCAGACGCATCAGCCCATAGGAGGCCTTCCACAAGCCGGAGAAGTCCTTTACCACAGCGATGGCGCGCCTGCCGCTCCATTGCCCCCAAGCGGTTTGGCCCTGGGGGCGCCACTGGCCGGCAAAGGACTGGCCGTCCTCGCTCAAGGTAAAGCTACCCTCGCCGTGAACTCCCTTCTCTTCGTAGGTAAAGGTCAGCTTGCGTCCGTCCACCTTGCCCGAGATGGCGTTTTCCCCGCCTCCGCCATATTGGTAGGTGCCCAAAATGGTCGCGCCACTGGCCTTGAGAATCATACGGCCATAGGTGGTATCCCAGTCTCCCGCGAATGTGGCATCCGCTGCTCGCAGTGATTGGGCGAACAGGGAGATGATTACCGTGAAGAGCACGAGGAGGCGGTTCATGGGGCGCTGGGCTAACCTTTTCCGGGTGCATACGCAATTCCTGCTCGCCAAGGCGCATGCATTTTCCCTAGCGAGAGCAACCCATTCTGCGCGCCCATGAAAAGGTACTACGTCCGCATCGGAACCGATGCTCCTCAAATTCTCACCGCTACCGAAATTTTCCCGTTGGTTCGGGAAGGAAAGGTGACCCCTACGACCAAGGCTTGTGCCGTGGGCGCCTCGGCCTGGAGCGACATCGCCCAGTTGCTCCCGGAGCTCTTCGCGCCCGACGCCAAGCCGCCTGGGACGGACGAGCACGGCGCAATGGAGTTTGTCGGAAAAGCGGGACATTTCCTTGCCGAGCACAGTGGTGAAGTCGCGGGACTCGCAAAGGTTTTCACCCGCCGGATTCTCTCCAGTAATTTCATCTCCGACGAGGCGCTGCCGGAGGAACGCGCGGCTTTGGAAAAGGCGGAGATTCCCGTGCGCTCGCCCATGGCGCAAAACTACGCAGCTTGGCGCCGGGCGATCCTTTGGATCTCGGGCATCCTGCTGGCGATCGCGGGCGTGCTGGGGTTCATCGATGAAATCAAGAACCTCTTCAA
>JAYUWZ010000071.1:0-2132 GCA_043753265.1 Verrucomicrobiaceae bacterium | reverse complement strand
TGGTGGCATTCAGCGAATCCCGCTGCGGCTCATCGCCGATGTGCGCGAGGCCAAGGGGCCGAACGTGATCTTTCGCGAGAATGCGCAGCGGCGCTTCGCCCTGGCCATCAAGCCCAGCGTGCGCGACGTGAGTACGCTGGTCGTCGATTTTCAAAAACGGGTGGCCGAAAAGGTGAAGTTGCCGGAGGGATATTTTGTCAGCTACGAGGGCGAGTTTCTTGCGCAACGGGAGGCCTCCCAGCGCATCGCGATTCTCAGCGGCGTGGTCTTTATGGTGATCCTCTTTTTGCTCTACGGGTATTTCCAGAGCATGTCGCTGGCGGTGCAGGTGCTGCTGAATATCCCCTTCGCACTCGTGGGCGGGCTTTTCCTCACCTACTATCAGCTGAACAATATCAGTATCGCCACATTGGTGGGATTCATCGCGGTGGGTGGTGTGGCGGCGCGCAATGGCATCATGATGCTCTCGCACTACTTGCACCTCATGCGGCATGAAGGGGAGGGGTTTACGAAGCAGATGATTATTCGTGGCACCAAGGAGCGGATGGTGCCGGTGCTCATGACGGCGCTCGCGGCTGGCATCGGGCTTCTGCCGCTCGTCTTTGCGGGCGACCAGCCGGGCAAGGAAATCCTGCATCCGGTGGCAGTGGTGATTGTCGGGGGGCTTATCTCCAGCACCCTGCTCGATTTTGCAGTCACCCCTGCGGTTTTCTGGCTCTTTGGCCGACGCGCCGCCGAGCGCGCGCTGGCAAATGGCGCAGCCGCCGCGCATTGAAAAAACTCTCAGCCGTGGTGGTGGCCTGGGCGCCACGGCTGATTTAAAAACTCCCAGCCAAATTGAATAAAACGACACACCACACACTCCAACGAACAATGAAAAAACTTATCCTCTCGCTATTCAGCAGCCTGGCAATCACCGCAGCCGCACTTGCACACGGCGACGTAGAACTCGGGCCGAATGGTGGACGCATTCTCGAATTTTCGAAGAACGAAACCATGCACGGCGAAGTATCCTTGAAAGACGGCAAGTTTGTGATTGCCGTGCTCGACAAGGACCAAAAGCCGGTAGCGCTGGGCGACCAGGTCCTCACGGCCACCGGTGGCCCGAGCGGCAAGGCGGAGAAACTCGCGGTGGAGAAGGTCGACGGCAAGTTCGTCGTGCCTGCCGTGAAGCCGGGCGAATGGCTCATCCTTCAGTTCAAGGAGAACGGAAAGGCAAAGGCCGTCACCGCCCGCATGCAGTATGATACCGCGAACTGCGACAAGTGCGATTCGCCGGAGTGGATCTGCAAATGCGCGGCCAATAAGAAGGCGAAGAAATAGCAGCGCTCAGAAAGCTTTGGATGCGGGGCGGTGGCACATTTTACTGGGTCACCGCCCCTCACGCCGTTTCGCAGCTATGCACGCCGCTTATTGCAAAGCCGTGAAGGTGATGCGTGTGCTCGATTTCCGGTATTGATTCTGCGAAGGGCAGGTCCATCATTTTGCCATGAGCACCCCGGTCACCGCTTTTCCCTTCTTGCGGGCGTTATTTACCACAGCGCTTTTGGGCTTCCTGGCGAGTGGCTGCCCATTGGCAAATGCGAAGACGCTCGATGAGGTCATCGCCGAGCTCAAAGAGGTGGAACATGCGCAGGGGAGGTTTTGTGCGAAGGTGGACGACAACGGACGATTGCGCGCGGTGTTTGCCAGCGCGGTTTTGAGGAAGCCCGAGGAGTATAGGGTGCTTGCGGGAGTGGACTCGCTGGAGGCGCTGAGCACAGGGTGTGTGCCTATCGAGGTGATTGCGGAGATCGGCAAGATACTCCCCACGCTCCCCAATTTGCAGAAGCTCAATGTCACCCGGCCGACTGTGAAGGCGTGGCCGATCGATATTTTCAAATCGGTGGGCGGGCTGAAAAAGCTGCGGCAGCTTCGGATGGGTTATGCCTTCATCCCGGATGGAGGGTTGAAGCCGATCGGAGGGCTGCCGGAACTGGAGGTGCTGGAGCTTTGTTCGGTGACAGAGGTTGCTCCGAAAGACTTGGCGGATCTTGCGGCCTGTCCGAAGCTTGTGGAATTGAACCTGCGGAACGCATCCGTGGACGATACGGCGATTCCGGCTCTGCTTCAGATCAAATCTCTGAAGCTGC
>JAYUWZ010000070.1:0-2133 GCA_043753265.1 Verrucomicrobiaceae bacterium | reverse complement strand
ACCGTCTGCGTGCCTGCTCCCAAGTCTAGCGGAGCTGTGATCCGTGCGGCGCTTCCCGTTCCAGCATACGAGATATTTCCAGCGGAGATCACTCCGCTTCCGGACAGGGTTCCGCCTTCGGTAAAGGCAGTATCTCCGGTCGTCCGGGTGGCACCATTCAATACGACCGTGCCGGGACCGCTAAGGGTGAGCCCCGAAAAGTTCGCAATTCCGCTCACAGTCAGCGTCTTCGTGGCGTCCACTTCGAGATTCCCGTTTCCGCTCACGTCGCGGCCAGCATCCAGAATGATATCCTCGCTCACGACCAAGGCACCGCCCCCGAACGACACATCGTTGGTGGTAGTTCCAAGGCGGTTGTCATTGGCGATGCTTAGCTTTCCCCCCGTGATGCTGACGTTGCCCGTAAAGGAGTTGCTTGCACCCAGCAGGAGCGTTCCCGTGCCAGCTTTTGTGAGCCCTACACTCCCGCCCACCGGGGCGCTGATCGTCGAAGTGGTATCTGCAGCGTGGCTGGTGCTAATCACACTGTTTCCAAGCGTAAGCGCGCCACCGGAAATCTCATAGCCTTCCGTCTGAATCTCAATGCCCGCATCGGCGCTCACCCCTCCGGCATCAACGGTCACCGCACCGGCCGTACCTCCAAAAATAACAGGATTCGCAGGCACGTAAGCGATCGGCGTCACATCGCCAGTTGCTGCACTGCTCCAGTTCGTCGCAGCGTTGTCCCAAATGCCTGCTCCGCCAATGCCGGGGGTGATGCCATTCGTATCCCAATACTGGGGAGCCAATACGGCAGCCAAGGTGAAGCTGATGGCGAAGTCGTCGATCGCCAGGGCGTGGTCACTGCTGGGGTTATCAATATCAACCCAGCGGATATAAAAGGTGCTTCCAATGCCAATGGAACTCGTGGGTGTATACGTCTGGAGCGAGATGGAGGTTCTATTTGCTGGAGCATTTCCGTCCAGTGCCCCGGCGGTGCCAGGGGTAATCGGACTCGTGAAATCGAAATTGGCCCCCATGTCCACAAAAGTGATACCATCGTTGCCAAACTTCATGTCAAATAAATTGGCTACGGCAGTGCCACCTCCCGCCCGCCACTGCTCTCCGATATAGGAAAGAGTAAACGATGTAATCGGGGCGGTGAGGTTATTGGTGAACCTCACCTCCGTGTTCCTCACTGTGCTGCTACTGGCTAGAGAACCAAGAGCTCTATCCGTGATGAGGTTAGTACCCGCTACGCCAAAGTTGTAAAAATTGCCGCCATTTGCCGAACCGGTCCCAGCTACCACAGTTGTCCCGGCGACTCCGGCAGTGCCTGTCCCGTTAAACCATCCCGACGGAGTGCTCGTCCCCGTCGCCGTCATGCTGTCGAAATCCTGACTGTAGGTTGTCGTAGTCAGGCTGATTTGCGCATGTGCAGCACCTACGCCTACGAGCGAGGCAATGCCCGCGACCAGGATGGCGCGGGAGGTTTTGAGGCGGGAGAGGGGGCGGGAAGGGCGGTTCGGGTAATGCATAAAAGTCAGTGGTGGTTGGGCGATAAAGGTTTTACGAACGGGTCTATCCCAGAGGGTGCAGTAAGGTTGCACACATACGTGACAACGGCATGGCGGTCGGGCAAAGACTGGGCACCGAAAAGGGGTTCCTTGGTTGATTGGTGGAGGCTTCGGAGGGTGCGGATCCACTCGCGGCAACGAATGGTTTACGCGAAAACGTGCAGGGGGGCCGGAATGGAAAATCGGCCCACAACATAAGGGTGCGGCACGATTCATCGGAAGCAGGAAAGAGTCAAGTGCAGGGATGATAAATGACGAAATGAGTGCGCTTCTGCCCCTGTATGTCGGAAAATCGTACACGGGACTCCGTACTATTCCCATGCCTCCACGTGAGGGAAATTCCCCCTGGCGGGTGGCTCGCATGGAATCAAGCGCATCGAGTGGCCGGACTACATGAGACGACTTGCGTGGTGCCTCAACCCTTCGCAAGGCAAACGCGGGGTTGGCAGATAAACATAATGTGATGCGGACATTCTGTCCGCATGGGGATTCTCCCCTTCATTATGAGCGGACTGCGAAGGGCAAATCCTCGGTGGATGGCGCTGTCCGAGCCCCACGGCTCTGCCGTCTCTTCGCG
>JAYUWZ010000069.1:0-2134 GCA_043753265.1 Verrucomicrobiaceae bacterium | reverse complement strand
TGATTATCGGCGACGCCCCATCGCCGATAATCCCCAACCTAAAAACGACCCCCCGCTCAACCCCTCCGATCGCGTCCATCGCAGTTATCGCCGATAATCCCCATCACCCTCGCAAACAACGACAACCCAGGACTTTCCAAACCACGATTATCGGCGACGCCCCATCGCCGATAATCTCCAGCCCAAAAACAATCCCCCGCTCAACCCCTCCGATCGACTCCATCGCCGTTATCGCCGATAATCCCACGCTCCCGCGGTCTGACTCCTGACCCCTGACTTGTGACCCCCTTCTCCCCTTCTCCCCGCCTCCCCTGTTGCACACCACCCGACTTTCCCAGTAATTCTCGACCGTCCATTACCCATTGAAGCCACCGTTTAAAATCCTGCTCTACTTCGTCGGCGTCTTGCTCCTCGGAGCTTTGATTGCTCCCCCCCTTTTTTGGGCCGTAAGATCATTGGCCCCCATGGCTCAGGAAAAAGGATGGCTGAGATATGAAGTGGAGAAGAAAGGGGAAAAAAAGGGGGAGCGGGAAGCGAAGGGATGGTGTGCGTTCCTGGACTCGGATTTCTCAAAGGTCAGCAACCGAGCCATCATCCTGGCAGCAGTGGTATTGCTCTGGCCTCTGCTAAAATCGCTAAAAATCCGCTCCTTGGACGAACTGGGCCTCGCCCGAAATCCCAATCGCTGGAAAGACTTTGCCGTGGGATGGGGCGTTGCTGTCGCTGCCATGGCAGTGCTCGGCCTCATTTTACTAAAACTGGAAGTGTATCGCATGAAGGATGAGCCACCTTGGGGCAGTCTCGCCACCATTGCCGGCAGCGGATTGGTCATCGCATTTCTCGAGGAATGGGTGTTTCGCGGCGCAATCCTTGGCACATTCCGCAGACAGCTTGGCGATTATACCGGCCTCTTCTGCGTGTCCGCCCTGTTTTCCATCCTGCATTTTCTGAATTCTCCCGCCACAGCCGTCGCTCCCGACCAGGTGAATTGGCTCAGCGGATTCACGATCATGCCGGAGAGGTTCGAAAAGTTCCGCGAACCCATGCAACTCCTCGGCGGCTTTTCGACTCTATTTGTTTTTGGCTGGGTCTGCGGATGGGCAGTCATTCGCACGAGAGGTCTCGCGCTGGCCATGGGTTTTCATGCCGGGATGGTTCTGGGAAAATTCGGCTTCAACCGTCTGACGAAGCGTCCGAAAGACATGCGCGACTTGCTCCCATGGCTGGGAGAAGACATGACCGTCGGCCTCGTCGGAGTGGGAATTGTGGCGCTTGTAGGCGGAGGACTTTGGGTTTACGTGCGCTTTTTTCGCAAAAATCAGACGCAGCCGTGAACCTTATCGCGGGCATTTCAAAAGCGCTCCACACAGTCGTAGACCTGTGTTACCCGCCTCATTGCACGGAATGCGACGCGGCCACCGAGCGGGGTATCCATGTCTGTGAAGATTGCCTGCGTACCGCGTGCAAGCTGGAGCCACCTTGTTGTGAGCGCTGCTCGAATCCTTTCGAGGGCGCGATTACCGAGACATTTGAATGCCCAAACTGCGAAGGCCGCAACGTGCATTTTGAACACGCCGTCGCCCCGTATCTCAGCAGGGGAGTGGTTCGCGAGTGCATCCACAAATTCAAATACAACCAGGCAAGGCATCTTCGCGGTCAACTTTCCGAGTGGCTTTTGGAAGCATTGAGTGACCCACGGATCGCATCCCGGCCCTTCACTGCATTTGTCCCGGTGCCATTGCACGCGGTGAGGGAAAGGGAGCGGGAATACAACCAAGCGGAGGAACTGTGCCGCGAGCTCACGAAACGTACGGGTATTCCCACTTTGAAGGCGCTGAAGCGGATTCGCTACACCACGACGCAAACAAAACTGGATCGCGAGGAGCGAATGGAAAACTTGCGTGGTGCCTTCCGAGTGAGCGAAACTGTCGGAGTTAGAAACAGCCATCTCGTTTTGGTGGATGACGTATTTACCACTGGAAGCACTGTCGAGGAATGCAGCCGCATGCTGCTCCGGGCAGCCGCCGCTTCGGTGCGCGTCATCTCCGTGGCGAGAGGCTAAAACGAAACCAACCCATGGGAATCTTCAACAAACCATCGTTCACGTCCGAAAAGAAGCGCGAGCTTCCCGCCG
>JAYUWZ010000068.1:0-2135 GCA_043753265.1 Verrucomicrobiaceae bacterium | reverse complement strand
ACGGTGATCGCGGCGGACTTCTTTATCGCCCTGATGAAGTTCTCCTTTGAGGAAGACCGGAAGCTGGATGGCAGCCCGCTGTATGCCGACATGGCGAGGCGATTTGCCGATCTGGATCAGGTGCGCCTTACGCAAATCAACGATGAAGAGCTGCCGCCAGCACCACCCGTCGCGCCCGGGGGGATGCCTCCCGTATAGAGAGGCAGCGCTTGCGTTGGTGGCAGGCTGACCGTGTTTGCGAAAAATTCTGGTTAGGTTTGCGCGCTGCTCGACATGGAGCCGCGCAGCCGCTTCACTCCACTGCCTATGTCTTCGCTCTGGGATCGCTTTCAGCAGTACTATCTGGAAAACACGGAACTGGGTGTGTCGCTCGATGTGAGCCGCATTCGATTTAGTGAAGAATGGCTGGCGGGCATGGAGTCCAAGGCGCGCCACGCATTCACCGCGATGGAGTCGCTCGAAAAGGGTGCCATCGCGAACCCGGATGAAAACCGCATGGTGGGCCACTACTGGCTGCGCGCCCCCGAGCTCGCGCCGACCAAGGAATTGCAGGACGAGATCGTGAAGTGCTACGTGTCGATCCGGCAGTTCGCGCTCGATATTCACAAGAGCGACAGCTTTTCCGACGTGCTCGTGGTGGGCATCGGCGGCTCGGCGCTGGGGCCGCAGTTTGTGGCGGATGCGCTCGGCACGCCCGAGGACAAGATGCGCCTGCACTTTTTTGACAACACCGATCCGCAGGGGATCGACCGCGTGCTGGAGTCGCTTTCGCACCGCCTCGATCACACGCTGGTCGTGGTGATTTCCAAGAGCGGCAGCACGCCCGAGACGCGCAATGGCATGCTGGAGGCCGAGGAGGCCTACCGGAATGCGGGTGTCGATTTTGCCAGCCACGCCGTGGCGGTGACGGGCGTGGGTTCGCAGCTCGACCACTACGCGATAGCCAACAAATGGATCGCGCGCTTCCCCATGTGGGACTGGGTGGGCGGTCGCACGAGCGTAATGAGCGCTGTGGGCCTCGTGCCGCTCGCGCTGCAGGGCGTAAATGTGCAGGGTATTCTCGAAGGTGCCGCCGCCGTGGACGAATGGACCCGTGGCACCGAGACGAAGAAGAACCCCTCGATGATGCTCGCGCTCATGTGGCACCACGCGGGCAGCGGGCGCGGCGTGAAAGACATGGTCATCCTGCCTTACAAGGATCGGCTCGTCCTTTTCTCGAAATACCTCCAACAACTTGTGATGGAGAGCCTCGGCAAGAAGCTCGACCTCGACGGCAATGTGGTGGAGCAGGGCATCGCGGTATATGGCAACAAGGGCTCCACGGACCAGCACGCCTACGTTCAGCAACTCCGCGATGGTGTGAACAATTTCTTCGCCACGCTCGTGGAAGTGCGCAAGGCGCGCGCGACCGCGGGCATCGACGTGGAGCATGGCGTGAAGGCTGGGGATTACCTGCAAGGCTTTCTGCGCGGCACCCGCGCCGCGCTGTATGATGGCGGACGTGAGAACATCACCATCAGCATTCCCGAGGTCACACCCAAGATGGTCGGCGCGCTGATCGCACTCTACGACCGCGCCGTGGGCTTCTATGCTTCGCTGGTGAATATCAACGCCTACCATCAGCCCGGTGTGGAGGCTGGAAAGAAGGCCGCCGCCGCAGTGCTGAAGACCATGCTCGATACGCGTGGGGCACTCACCGCATCTCCCCAGACGGCCGCGGAGATCGCGGCCAAGACGAAGGACGACCCCGAGGCTGTCTTCCACGCTCTGACCCACCTCGCTGCGAATGATGCGAAGGTGAAGCAGGTTGCGGGAGGGGCACCGGGAGTGCAGACTTTTGCCGCAGTGTAGGGGCGCGAAGAATCTGGCTAGCCTTCTGGCTGACAGGGACTGATGCTCTCCCACCATGGATGCGGACAATCCAACGGAACCCGGCAAACGCGTGGACACTGTACCATCTGATACCGAGCGTGCTGCTGCTGAACGGTGTGAATCTGTGCGTTCGCTGCTGCTGGCTGCGTCAGGCTTCTTTATTATAGAGCGGTTGCCGAAAATAATTTCCGGTTCGTGAAAGAATTTGCTTGTACGGCGGATCGGTTTCTGATCTAGGCGTCTGGTTGCCAACGGAACTACTC
>JAYUWZ010000067.1:0-9955 GCA_043753265.1 Verrucomicrobiaceae bacterium | reverse complement strand
CGCCTGTTCCGCCAACCCCACCGACTCCTCCGGTTGTGCGGGCAAAACTCCGTTACGATGCCGCTGTTTTCCCTGCATTGAATGAACGCGCCCGCTGGAAGGCGCTGGATCTCAACAACCCTGCAAAGGGTTCGCTCAACAAGGTGCATGAAGCTTTGGTGAAGGCTGGAGGAACGACCGACCCTGCGGCTGCCGCGGCCAGGCTGGAAAGCGGGATTGTTCTCGCTGTCTCAGAATCTGCCGCCGACATAAGCAAGGCATTCAATGCCGACCTCGAGGCCAAGAAACCACTGGACGCCGCGGCTTTCTGGGCTGCTGCCGTCTATGGCGCCTACGCGCTGTGTGTGACTGAGGAAGTGATGAATGGGGACATTTCGGAGGGAATGAAAAAAGCGCTCACTCAATCCATGACTCTCCTGGAAAGAATGCGAAAGACCGCAACCACGGCGAGTCAACCCACAGCTTTGCCAGTGCCAGCACCCTCGATAACGAAGATGCTGGATAGCACTCCCCCTGGTGGGCGCCTGGATGGGGTTGCTGCCAAGATTCTCAAATTGGTGAGACCGTAGACCACCCATGAAACGCCACCGAATTCTGAGCCGGGTTCTTGAGTTTCATGCGCCCACCAAGGCGGAGGGCAACCGCCTGAAGGATGGGGCACGGAGTTTTTGGAATCAATCGCTGCAGCCTGCCTTGGAGCGGGTCTGTGATGAGTGCTCGGACGGCGTGACGGTGCAGCGCTACAAAAGAGTGGAAGTGGAATTGCGGCTGAAACGAGGGATGAGTCGCGCCGAGATAGGTGAGGCTTTTGCAGAACAGCTGGCTGCGAAGCTCGGTGGAGGGTCACGCAATGGCGTGCAAGCTCCCGCGCCCGGGAAAGTGCTGGATCGATCGGACATCGCACCGGGCATCGCACGTCACGAGCGGGTGATGCATTTTTTGACGACAGGCCGTCTTCCGTGGAATGCACCAGCGCTGTCGATTGCCGCTCTGGCGGAGGAGGTGAATGCCGAGATTCTTGCCAGCGGCGCGGAGTGGTTGCGGCCGCTGCTTCTTTCACTGCCAGTGGTTGCGACGCGCCTTTCGCGTCAATTCGGCGGGGACTGGAATCAGCGCTGGATGCGTGCGTTTGAGGGGGATTCTTCGCTTCCTTCGGAGATACTCTCAGAGGATGTGCAGCCACTTTCCGAAATCGCTGCCACCGAGGGGCCAGTGATTTGGGAGTCGCGATGGCTCGCGTGGGCCGAGGCCTCCTCCACTCATGGCGCAGTGAAGAAATTACGAGCGGTGCGGCAATCACAAGCGGAGGCGGATTTTGAACGGAACGAGAGCGAAATTAAACGGCGGGATGATGAAACGGCGGACAAGGTTTCCTCACGTGCTGACGATGCACCGGATCAATCTGGGCGGGATCAAGCAGTCCATGCGCCTTCCGGGAGCCCAGCCGATGTGGAAAAGCGGAAAGACCTGCAATCCGCCCCAACGGGAGGGGAAATGGATGCCGTGCAAAGTCCGGCAGATAGAGACGAATCGAAAGTGCAGGCAACTTCCATCGATGAGCCGCTTCCCGTGCAGTCGGCGGGACTGGTGCTGCTTGGCGTTTATCTTCCATCCTTGTTCGAGCGATTGGGAATGGTGTTGTCCTCGAATCCTTCGGAACGCGTTCGGGCCGAGATGGCTCCTCTCCTTTTGCACTTCGCCGCGACTGGTGAAGTGGATGCCCCCGAGAGCATGCTGGTGCTGCCCAAGCTTCTGGCAGGCTGGCCGCTGGACGAGCCCGCCATTTGTCGGAATGCGCTGACTGCGAGTGATTGTGCCGAGGTCGAGGCACTGCTGTCTGCTGTGGCCGGCCACTGGGAGGCGCTGCGAGGTGCTTGCGTGGATGGCTTGCGCTCGGGTTTTCTCCAGCGTCCCGGGCTGCTGCGCGAAACGGAGCAGGGCTGGTTGCTGCACGTGGAGCGGCGGGGATGGGATGTGCTGATCGAGCGCATCCCCTGGAGCTTTCGCATGCTGCGCCTGAGTTGGATGACGAAGCCGCTCACAGTGGAATGGAGCGCGTATGAGTGAAGTCGCCGCCAGCCTGGATGCCGAGCTGCACTGGTTTTTCCGTGTGCTGGAGGCGCGTCTCCATGCGCATTTTGGAAAAGTGGGCAAGGTGAAGGAACCGCTCAAGCTGCCGCCACCAGCGCTGCCGGAGGGGGATTTCCGATACTCGCGCCTCGTGCGGGAGCAACACTTCGGGGTGGCCGAGCGCCTTGTGCTCATGCTCGCGCTCGCGCCGCATTTGCGGCCGGCGCTGCTCGATCCCTTTTTCACACGCAACAGCACCTATGATCGGCATTTCACCGAGTTTGGTGGCGCACAGACTCCCCAGGGTGGCTTTGCCCCCACGCTCGAGACTGCGCTGTTCCTCCTCGCAGGGGATTCGCTGGATGAGCGTCTCAATGCGCTGCAACTTTTCGAGCCGGAGCACGCGTTCCATCGTCTCGCGATCCTCGATGTCGGTACGGACCCCTCACTGCCGCCCGCGCACCGTCTCCTGCGCCCGACGTCGTCCGCGCTGCACGTGCTGATTACCGGGGAGGCGTGGCGTCCGCGATTTGGCCACCAATTTCCCGCGCGCCGGCTATCCACTCCGCTGGAGTGGGAGGATCTCGTCCTTTCCACCGAGGCGCGCAGCCGTGTGGATGAGATCCTCGCATGGATGGAGCATGGGCGCGCTCTCATGGAAACGTGGGAGCTGAACCGCCATTTGAAGCCCGGCTACCGCGCGCTGTTCACGGGACCTCCGGGCACAGGCAAGACGCTCACGGCCACGCTCCTCGGCAAGCACATGCAGCCGCAGCGCGATGTTTACCGGGTGGATCTTTCCATGGTCGTTTCCAAGTATATCGGTGAGACGGAGAAAAACCTGGAGTCGGTCTTCACCCATGCGGAGGAGCGGGACTGGTTGCTCTTCTTCGATGAGGCGGATGCCTTGTTTGGCAGGCGCACGGAGGTGCGCGACTCGCATGACCGCTACGCGAACCAGGAAACCTCCTACCTGTTGCAGCGCATCGAGGACTTTCCGGGTGTCGTGATTTTGGCGACGAATTTGCAGGACAATATCGACCATGCATTTCTCCGCAGGTTCCAGACCGTGGTGCCTTTCTCGATTCCGTCGCCCACCGAGGCCGAGCGGCTCTGGTTGCAGGGTTTCGGCTCCCATTGCCGCCCTGGGCCGGATGTGAATCTTCCCACCCTTTGCGAGCGATTTCGCATCTCCGGGGGCTCGATGATGAATGTAGTGCGCTTCTGCGCTTTGCGGGCGGCAATGCGCGGGGATCCAGCCGTGCCACTGCGCGATCTCGAGGAGGGAATCCGCCGGGAACTGCAAAAGGAGGGTCGCACCGCATAGCCATGCACGCCGCGCCACTCCAACGCAGCACCAGCACCACGACCGCGAAGGCGACCGTCCAGCGCAAGGCCGAGGCGGCTGCCCCGGCCCGGGGAGATTCCGCGCGGCTCTCGGAGTTGATAGAAAAATCGCACTCGAGCGGCCCTGCGATGGTGCAGGCAAAGTATACCGTGAGCTCCACCGGGGATCGCCACGAGCGCGAGGCGGATGCCGCGGCGGACCACGTGGTGGCTGGCAGGAGCGCGCCGTCCCTTTCTCCCGTGGATGGAGGCGTGCAGCGCTCCGCCCCAAGCGCGCCCATGCACCGTGGCTCATCCCGCGATCCGGTGGGGAATGCACTGGCGCGGCCTCCGCCGGGGAGAGGGCTCGATCCATCCATTCGCGGTCAGTTGGAGGGAAGCTACCATGCCGACTTGGGTCACGTCCGTGTTCACACCGGGCCCGAGGCGGCTTCCGCTGCCGCGCACATCAATGCCCGGGCCTTCACTTCCGGGCACCATATCTGGCTGGGCGCAGGGGAGTCCCCGCGCGACACGCGTCTCATGGCACACGAGGTGGCGCATGTCGTGCAGCAGGGCGGGGGAGCGCGTGCGCGCACTGCCACAGGGCCTACCGGACTTTCGCCGCCGGCCTCCGGCACGCCAAAGGTTCAGCGCAGCCTTGGCGACGTTTTTTCGATCGATACTGTCTGGAGTGTCCTCCGGAAGGTGGCTCCGAGGCTGGAGCCAGTGGTTCGTGAAATTTATGACCAGGGAATCTTCGGATACCTGAAGAACAAGCTCGGCGGAGCGATGCGCGGCATTCTTGGCAGCCTGCGCAATGAGGGCGGTGGACTTGCAGTGTTGGCGGACGTTTTCACCCAAATCGGCGCGGTGGGCAGTGAAATCCTCGGCGGGTTAAGTAATGGCTGCTGCGAACCGCTCTTTGCCGCGTTGGGCCGCATGAAGACGGCGGTCACCGACATGGCTGGGCGCGCGTGGGACAAGATTGCGGATTTCTTCCGGCCCATCGGCGATTTCTTCAGCAGTCTGTGGGACAAGTTCAACAGCGCCGTCATCGGCCCCATTGGCGAATGGCTGGGCGAGGCGTGGGAAACCATCAAGGGCCTGGGTCGCACCATCTGGGGATACGTGGGCGCCATCAAGGACGCCGCGTTCGGACTCGGTGGCGAGGTGTGGGACTGGATCAAGGACGCGCTCGGCATCGCCCCCAGCCAGGGCGAGGGCGAGGGAGGTCTGGTGGATTGGATCACCGGGAAAATCTCGGAAGTATGGGCGTCCATCAAGGAAGAGCTGGCGCCCGTCCTTGCACCCATCAAGCAGGCGGTGGATTTCGTCCGCACGATTCTCCCGCTCGATGCGATCCTGAATCTCCGCGAGAAGGTGCAGGCATGGCTTACGACGGTCGGCCAGACGGCGGCGGCGATGGAGCAGGAGAATGGCGCGGTACAAAACCAGGCGTCGTTGCGGGAGACGATTCTGCCCGCGATCATCGAATCCATAGGAGGACTGCGCACACGCATCACGGAGACAGGCGCATGGGTCGCGGACAAGATAGGCGGAGCTGCGGGCACCGTCGGTGGCATGCTCAGCTCGCTGGCGCAAAACCCATGGTTGAGCTGGACCAGCGGAGCTCTGTCCTGGATGCGGGAAAAAGTGGACATGCTCGCGGGCTTCGCCTCCGGGGCGGTGCGCACCGTGCTGGCCTGGGTCACCGATGCGCTCGGCCTGCTCCAGCGCTGGATTCAGCCGATCTTCGATGCGCTGGTGCAGCTCGCCACCGTGGTGTCCGACATCGCCGGGCGCGTGGGCCCCTTCGTCACCGGGAAGCTCTTTGGCTGGATCCCCGCGTGCATCCGAAATCCGATCAAGGACTTCCTCGTAAACCAAATCCTCAAGCGCATCCCCGTCTTCTCGCAGTTGATGGAAGTGCCAAATTTGTGGACACGGATCAGCAATGTCGCACTGCGCATCCTCACGCAGATATTTGTGCACGGAAACCTGGCGCGCGCGGCGTGGACGTTCTTCAGCGCGATGCTCGACCTCATCGGCATCCCGCCGGGGCTGGTCACCGGCATCCTGCAAAAGGCTGCGTCCGCCATCGGCGAGATCCTGAAGGATCCGATTGGCTTCCTTATCAATGTGCTGCGCACCATGAAGCGCGGGTTCGAGCTCTTCTTCGGGAATATTGGGCGCCACCTTTTGAACGGTCTTGCAGGCTGGCTCTTCGGGCAATTGGAGGGCACGGGCATCACGATACCGACGGACTTCAGCCTGAAATCCATCCTCGGTCTCGTGATGCAAATCCTCGGCATCACCATCGAGAGCGTTATCCAGAAAATAGAGAAGCACGCTGGCGAGCGCGTGGGCCAGCGATTGCGGCAGATGCTGCGCTTTGCCACCGGTGTCTGGCGGTTTGTCGTTGTGCTTTTCGAGGAAGGCCCCGCGGGCCTCTGGCGCGAAGTGCAAAGCCAGCTCTCGAATCTCTGGGAGACGCTTCTCAATGCGGCAATCGGCTGGGTCACGAATACCATCATCACCCAGGTCACCATCCGCCTGCTGTCCATGCTCGATCCCACCGGCATCATGGCCGTGGTCAACAGCCTGCTCGCGCTCTGGGCGGCCATCGAGACGGTCGTGCAGTACGTCCGGCAGATCCTGGAGATGGTCAACCGCGTGCTCGATGGCATCAACCAGATCGCGCAGGGCGTCATCGAGACCGGCGCGGGATTCCTCGAAGGAGCCCTCGCCGGCGCGATCCCCATCGCGCTCGCGTTCCTGGCGAATTATCTCCGCCTCGGCGGCATCGGGGCGCGCATCCGCACAGTCGTGGAGGGACTGCGAGTACGGGTGGATCGTGCCCTCGACTCGCTGATACTCCGTGCCGTGCGGGCGGGCCGTGCATTTATCGACATGCTCAAACGAGGAGTCCAGGCGGCGGTGAGCGCCGTGCGCGATTGGTGGCGGGCACGCAAGGACTTCACCGTCGATGGCGAGCCGCACGCCGTGTACATTCAAGGTAGCGGCCCGGCCGCGAAACTCATGGTCGCCTCCAATCCCACGACCTACAGCGAATACATCACCAATCTGCGCGTGGATTCGGCGGATGCCGCTGACCATACGAAGGCAAAGGCGAAGGCGAAAGAGATTGACGCGGCTGTCGCCTTGGCGGCCAAGGCCACTGCGGAGGACTCGCCCACACATGCCGACCGCATCAATGCACTGCTCGTGGAGCTTTCCGTCATCACCACGAAGATCATGTCCAAGGCCGCACTGGGTCGCAGTTCACCTCCGATTTATGGAGGCAGGGCCAGTGGCTTTGGAACCTCCGCGAGCGTGGAGCAGCTTCGCAAGGTGTCGTACGGCAGCGGCCCCACCCAGGATGGCGGCCACTGGGACACCCTGCGCAAGCGCATGTTTGGTGGGGGCACCTATTACGTGCGCGGCCATCTTCTGAATGACAACCTCGGTGGGCCGGGCAACACGTGGGACAACCTCACGCCCCTTACCCAGGCGGCGAATAATTCAAGCAAGGCCTCCATGCTGCATCAATTTGAGACCCCCGTGAAAGACGAGGTCATAGACAAGAAAGGCACCGCGAACTTTACCGCAGTGGCCAACTACGGTGGCTGGCCGGACCGCAGCACAGAGATCGAAAATCTCAAGAAGGGCGGGGCGGATGATATCGAAAAGGCCGAGGTAATGGAGGCGGAAAAACACATCCCCCGCACGATTTCCTGCGTCGCCTACAAGCTCAATGCCAACGGCTCGCGCGGCGCAAAAATTGCCCAGCATGTGGTGACGAATGATCTGAATCTCCAGGCCTATGCATTCTCGGCCACTTCGCGGACGAAGGTGCTCTTGAACACCGCAACGGATGCGCAGTTGAACGCGCTGACGGGCAACGATGCGGTGCTCGTCGCCAAGATCAAGGCAGGCAGGGACTATAAGACCTATGCCGGGGTCGAGGCACACCTCACCGCGGCAGTGTGGAATGCCCTACGCACCAAGGGCGGGTTTAGCGTTTCACTCTACGAACGGTGAGTTGCGCAATAGAGCTATTGCCAAAAGTAATTTCCGAATCGCGCGACCAGCTTCGGTGGATGGCGCTCTCCGAGCGGCCTGCTAAAAGGAACGCCGAAGGCGCACTTTTTCCTGCCTTAACGGGAAATCCCAACTCATATCACAATACGTAGGAAGATTGCAGGTGAGGCAGAGATGGTTTTGCTTACAGAACGCATGCGACGCCTGCTTGAAGTGTGCTTTCTGATGGACTTGGGGCTAGAAGGCTCTCCCGTTCACAGATCTCTAACAAGCCACTTCCGAGGGTTGTGATGTTGGACCTTCAATAAACAATAATTTACACGGCTTGCAAAGCCACCCGCGGGTGAGGGCCAGGGCGGCTAGGAAGAGTGCCCAGCCCACTGCGGCGGGGGCGAGGTGTTCCCAGTGGATGTAGCCGACTGCGATGTGGACTCCGACGGCGGCGGCAAAGGCGATGTTTCCCGCGAGGGCGAATGTCCACCACAGCCACCGTTCGCCGGCGCGAAAACCCCATTGGGAGGCGAGCCAGACGACGATGCCGTTGGCGATGAGCATTCCGCCTAGTGTGGCGCGGTCGTGGGCGATCAAGGGCATGAGGCGCTCGCCCTGTACGAGCAGTTGCGCGGCGGTTGTCTGTAGGAAATCGAGGTCTGTCTGCACCAGCACATCCGTGCAGCCGACGATGCAGATGACTATGCCGGCTCCAATGAGGCCCATGCCGAGCATAATGAAGATGAGCTGGCCCCACTGGGCCCTGCGCCAGGCAGGGGATTCGCGCCATTCCGCGCCAGCTTTGTGTACACGGGGAGTGAGCGGCGCATGGAGGCCGAGCACCATGATTTGAAATAGGACGGCGCTGACGAATGCGTGAAAGGGATCGAAGTAGCCGAAACCCAGGAAGAGGAAAAAAGTGAAGAAGCCGCTGACGGCTGAGATGATAATGGCGACCTTTGCCCAGTGGGCGCCGCGGCGCACGGCGTTCCAAGCGATTGCCGAGTAGAGCAGACCGATGGAAAGCATGGTGCCCGCGAGGGACATGCGGTCGTGGGCCATGAATGGCAGGAGCTGGGGATTGATCTCGGCGAGCCTGGCTCGGGGGATTCCGCACAGCGCTTCGTCATACGGCAGAACCACCCGCGTGCCCGCAAGCACGGTGGCGAGGATGCCTCCAAAGAGCATGGCAACGCCCATGGCGAACAACCAAAACCAGGAATGCCGAGCTGCTTCGAGAGAGAGTGGCTCGGGGTGAGTGGGAGAGGAATGATGGCTGAGCAGTGCCTCGTTGCTGCGCTTGATGAGACCCGGACCGGAGAGCACCAAGCCGGCATCCACGGCCACGAGGGAAGCACCCGCCTCGATAAACGCACGTGCATCCTCCGGCTCGAGCACGCCGCCAACGACGATGATGGCCTCTTTGCCGAGCGCCGCGCGCAGGAGCGGAACAGCCGCCTGCAACGCGGGCAGCGCGGGAGCGCCGTGAATGGCAGATCCGGTGGTGTCGCCTTTTGAGCCCTGCACCCAGATGCCATCGGCTCCGGCCGTAGCCACGGCATTTGCGGTTTCAAGCGGCGAGGCATCGGCAGACGTGGCAAGCAGCACGAGGCATTGCGGCGCGAGAGCGCGCACTGCATCCACCACGCTCCGCAGGGTGCTGCCAGCCGCGGCTGTCGGCTCGCTCACCACGAGGCCTGCTGCGTGCGGTGCGAAGCGCGTGGCCAATCGCAAGGCCTCGTCGCACTCCACCTCTGCAAGCCGGACAAACACGGGCACACCGGCATCACACGCTGCCAGACGCACCTGTGCCTCCCCCGCATCGCATACGGGGGGATCGCATGCGATGGAGCGCTCCTTCAAATTGAGCCGCCAGGGCGCTGCGGACGCTGGGGTTTCGGCGACGGGTCCAATCTCCACGAATCCACAGCCAAATCGGCAAAGTGCCCCGAGGGCGCGTCCCTCAGGGTCGACGAATGAGCCCAGCCCGACAGGCCCCGGAAATCGGTGGGCACCGTGCGTTCGCTCCAGCCCTGGATCGGCTCGCATATGGCCGAGAAAGTCGATGAACCACAACCCGCCGGGCAACCAGCCGAGCCGCGATAGCGTGGTGACTGCCAGACGGCGCGCCCGCTCCGGCCCAAGACGAAGCAGGGCCGGGCGCAGGAATGTGCGGTAGCTCCAATCGGGCATGGGAGCTCAGGTCAAATCGTTCTCCAGCTTCATGTTCATGGGGATTGATGCATGGGGTGGGGCGGCGATGCAAGAGGCGCGCAATCTGGAGTGCGGGAGCTTGCTCTAATCGTTACCCACAAGTCGAATTGCAAAGAACAAGGCGAAGCCGCTGTATTGTCGCGCCAAGGGCGCGCAAGAGCCCTGGCCTGCAATCACGGTCGTCGAAATGCGAGTAGCTCTTGCGCACCATTCGGTGCGCGTGCCGCTGACATGGCAAACAACCTAGTGCATCGTCATGCGTGAAATGATGGGTAGAATTTCGCGAGTTTTGTGCGGGCATCTGAGGTAG